>JAKQHY010000034.1 GCA_029555965.1 Chloroflexota bacterium
TACCGATTGTCCAAAGCAGGCACCATTCTGATCGCTTTTAGCCGTCCATGCGGCGGCGGCGGACAAGCCGCTCGCACTGCCATGATAGACAAAGGCCCACCCCTCATTTGTCTGGCCGTTGTCGTAAAAGGGCGCGCCGACTATGACATCGCTGTAACCGTCGCCGTTCACATCCCCGGCCGTGCCCACTGCATAGCCAAAGTTGGCGTCCGCCTGATCGCTTTCGGCGCTCCAATCTGGGGTGGTGGCCAGGGGGTCAATGGTGATGGGGTAGACGGCACCGGCAGCCTCAACAATCAACTGGATAGCGGCATTGTCAGGGTCTAGCTGTATGTGGATGGGCAAATCGCGGCCGTTGGCGTCGTAGGCCAGCAGGCTGTCGTAGCGCAGCACACGCACGCCGCCGGGCGTGGTCCATTCAAGCGCCTGTTCATCGGCGCTCATAGCCGGCCGCAAAGTGCCCGTCCAGGTCAGCACCAGCATCACCGCGCCGTCCGGCGAATCCGGCGAGGCGGCCAACGTAAAGCCCTGCTCCAGGCCGCGCTCGTCGTTCACATACCATTCGGTGATGGGGCCGCGCCGGTATTCAAGGCGATGGCCCTCAGCGGTCAGTGTGGCCTCGACCACGGGTTGCACGGCGTCAGGCGCGCCATACCCATGCAATACCAGTCCCCATTCCCAGGGTGGCGTCTCGCCTTCAAAGACACGCGGAATGACGCGAACACCCTGTGGGGTAAAGTAGGTGCGCAGGTTGTGGGCGCGGTTAGGAGCCTGGTAGGCAGCGGGTAAATCCGCCAGGTAGGTCTGCTTTTGCCATGTGACGTGGTATTCACTTTGGCGGATGTTTTCCTGCACGGCCGCCCACCAGTTTTCGTCGGTGTTAGGTAAGTCGGTTAAAGTATTGGGCAGGGTTGTATCCATTTCAGGGATGTTGATCGCTGTCTGCGATGGGGGGGATACTGTAGCAGTCAAATTCCGAGAGGTGACTCTCGTCGGGGCGAATAAGAGCGCGAGGTTGAGAATCCAACTAAGAACCGTTTTTTGGCTCATTTTGTACCTCCATGCACATTGAGCGAAGCGTGCTTATAAAACTGGGTACCAAAGCGAGGTTTTCTAGTGAACATGCTCACAATCATTCGTTACATCTGTATGGAATTGTGCCTCAAACTCCACCGGAGTCAAGTGACCCAAGGCGGGTTGATACGCTTGTGCATGTACATCTGTCCCAAGAATCTTTGTATCTGCTGATAGACTTTGCTATAGTTTTGATAATCCAACATTACCAGAACTATAGCGAGGCTCTGATAGGGTAGCTATGGTCATGGGAAGGCCAAGTGTTCCCCCCCGCACACCCTCGTCGCCTCCTCGCATACCGCCGTCTCCTCCGCCGATGCATGCACCACCACGATACTCCCATCGTTCTGCTATTACTAGCTCCCCGCTGGTACCGACAACCCCGGATGAACGCTGATTCTTAAAAATTATCTACGTGAACCTGCGTCCGAATTTTCCGCAGCCGTGCGGCTCGCCTAGCGCCGTTTGCGCCTTATCGCCGTCGCTTCGCCGAGCGTGAGCAGTGCTGGTACGGGCGTACCGCCGTGCGCGGCCAGCACCACGCCGCGCACGGCGGTGGGCGTTGCCCCTGGGCTGGTATCGAACCACGTCATGCACTGAACGCCGCGACGCCGGTGATGACAATCTCTTGTTGGCGATTAGCAGTCGCCCCACGTTAATGAGCGGGCGCGCCAGATTCGTAGACGCATCCGGCATATCCTGAAACATCCCCGGCGGCTTCTTGAAAAAACCCCCGTGAATACTCCGTACATACAAAGAGATAGAGATCCCCTTCTCTATCTTATCTTTAAGTCTGTATTCCCCCCCGCCGGTCGATGCTTTTGCACCGATAGCTAGAGACAGCGCGCTATGAACGGCATCGGATCACCGCTGCAAAAGCAGCGATATTGCGGTGCGATCCGCAGCACAGCGCACTGCGCCAGCACAGACAGGACGCATCGGTGGGGCCATTTAAAAAGCACCGCCCCCTCTAGCCCGGTTACTTTGGGGGAGGGGGCGGTGGGTAGTTCTGTCTCTGAAGTCTGGCTGTTTGGCAGGGGACAACGTTTCAGCAATGGGGAAAGAGGTTCCACCGGGGGCTAAGTCCGCTTAAGGGTGGGCGGTAGTCCTAAATGGCCCAACATCAGCAAGATGTTACCCAAACCACTCAACCCGAGTTTGGGTTGTAGCCAGTTTGTCAAGGGGCGCAAAGGGAGGCTATGTCCCAATGGCCAGGATAAATGGCGGCTGGTCGGGCGACGCACCCTCCAGCCAGGCAGTGGCATGGATCTCCTGAAGGAGATGCACGCCCTCATCCCAGAGACGCGCACGTTCTTCTGCGGTCTCCGCAACGCCGGCCAGGGATAGCAGACAATCGGCGACATCCAGGCGCCGCTCGTAACGCTGCATGATCTCCAAAGCCCGGCGCAGCAACGCCGCTTTTTCCGCCGGTGGCTGATAGGTGGCCCAATGGCGCAGGGTCAGCCCTTGCAGAATCTCCGATTCACTATGTGCGGCAATTTCGCGGGCTTCTGCTACCAACGTCTGCGCCCGGTCAAGTTGGCCAAGGGCGGCATAAGCGTGACTTAAATTCAGCTTCTCAAAGGCTGCCTGGTCGCCCCATGACTGCCCCGCGAGCCAGGCCTCAAAGTCGGCGATGGCGGCCGGATAGTCTGGCCGGCAGAGGGCCACGTTGGCGCGGTTGATTTGCACCAGGCTCGCGATATACGCACTATCCAGCCAGCGGGCTAATGCCTCGGCCCGGTCCAACACTTCTGCTGCTTCGGTCAGCCGCTTTTGACTCAAGTAGACAGCCGCCAGGCTCGCCAGGCTGATCCCTTGCGAGTGCAGATCGCGGTTCTGTTCACACCAGGCCAGCCACTGTTGATAACCGGCCACGGCCAAATCGTATTCGGCCAACGTCCAGTAGATGAGGGCCAGATCGCCGGCGCCATGCTCATCTACGTTAGGAAAGTTGTGGTCACGTTCCAACTGTAGCTTGCGCTGAAAAACGGTCAGGGCTTTGCGGGCCGCGCCGCAGCGCCGGTAAAGGAAATGGCCGATAAAGTACAGGTCAATCAAGTGGCGCGGGGTGGTATCAGGCAAGGCGGCGACTGCCGCAAAATGGTGGTCGGTTTCGGCCACGATCTCTTGCCAGGTGTGATGCGCGCCGAGCCGGTAATAGAGGCTATAGAGCCGAAATTCCGCCCAGGCGCGCGTCCAGGCCGAAGCGGAGGCGTGTGGCTGCAAAGCCAGTAAGCGCGCTTCCAGCTCGCTCTGCCAGTGGCTCATATCGGCGCGGCGTCCCTGATCGTGCAGAATCTCTAACATGGTCACGCCAGCGCCGCTCACGGCTTCGATCAAGTGTTGTTCGTCGGCCAACAGCAGCGCTTCCTGCGCGGCCGGCCACGCGGCCTCCCGATCGCCGAGGCGGAGCAGCAGCCCCGCGCGGTGCGCCAACAGTTGCGGTTGCCGGGTTTGCGCCGCCGCAAAGGCCACTTCCTCGGCCCACGCGGTCAGGTAGCCCCAATGCGTGGGCCAGGGATGCAGGGCGCTGATGAAGTCGGCCGCCAGGGCGTGCAGTTCAGGATAGGCGCGCGCGGCGTGGAGCAGGGAGAGGTAGCTGTTGAAGTGTACCTGGATCACCGCCAGGCGCGACGATACGTCGGCCAATGCCCGGTGCAGGCGCGCTTCAATGTGGCGGCGATACCAGTCCTGCGCCGCAACGTCGGTCTGCAAGCCCGTGATTAGTGCGTCCATTGGTGCAGTACATCCGTATGGAGAAAGGTGACGGTCAGGCGATGCAGGCCATAGCGCAGGGCGTCCTTCCAGAAATAGGTTTCCAGCAGGGAATAGGCGCGCAGTTCTTTCACGGCGGCGGTAAAGGTCAGTTCATCCAGGCCGCTTTGATCCTGGATGAAGGCAAAGTCCTCGCCGGCCGGATCCATGGTTAACAGCGAAAGCAGCAGGGCGCGCGCCGGCGGCATGAGCAGTTCCCACGTGCGGCGGTAGATGTGCTGGTAGAGCCGTGCGGCCTGCTCCGGGTGCGTGGGACGTTCCAGGTCGGCCAGGATGGTGTCGAGCGGACAATGGCCGAGCTGCGCCGTCGCCAGTTTGAGGGCGAGGGGGTTGCCGCCCACGACGGCATGGAGCCGGGCGGCAACCGTGGCCGGATCGGCCACCGGCAGGCTGTGGCGCTCACATTCCCCGGTGACCAGGGCGGCGCTATCCGTCGGGGAAAGTTCCGGCACTTTGAGAGTGTACACATAAGGGAAACGCGCCAGCGTCTCCCGGCTGGTGATCAGGAACCGGGTGGCGCCGGCCAAAAGCTGGAGTTGCGGGAGCAGGTGATCCAATTCGGCTACCGTTTCCAGGTTGTCAATCACCACCAGATAGGGCGCCGCGGTAAAAAGCGGCTGCAAGGCCCTGAGTTTGTCCTCGGTGGGCATCGGCCGCAGCACAGCGACCTGTTCTGCCAGGCGGTTGACGATCTCGATGAGGGAGCGCGTCGGGTCGGCCGCCAGCCAGACGCCCTCGTTGAAGTATTCCTGGCGCGCGCTGACCCACAGCACATCCTGCCAGCAGCCCTGATGGAGCATATCCGCGGCGACCTTGTGCGCCAACGCGGTCTTGCCGATGCCGCCTAACCCTTCCAGGCTGATAAAGCGCGGGCCGTCGGGATCGCACAGGCGCGCCCGCAGTTTTTGCTCGAGGGCGGCCCCGCCTATCAACCGCAAATACTCTGGCTGGGGCAGATGACCGCCACGGAGTGGGGTGGGGATTTCGGGCTTTGGGCGCGGGCACAAATAGGCGCGCACTTCGCGCTGCACCACCACATCCAGCCCCAAACGTTCCCCTTCGGCCAGAGCAGATTTGCCGGCGGCGTCAAGCAAGGCGTCGGCTTCATCGGCGTAGGTCAACACGCCCAGCCGCGCCAGTCCCAGGATGAGCTGTAGCACGCGCTCGCGCGCCAGGTCGCCGGTGAGCCGTTTGCCCCGGCACATCGCCGAAACGACGCCCGGATCCAGGCCGCTTTCCTCGGCCAGCCGGCGCTGGGTTAGCCCTGGCCGGCGCTGTAGGCGCTGATCAATGAGATCACCCAAAGGATGGCGCTTATGCGTCGTGGTCATAGGTCATCTTCTCGCTTATCACAAAGGGTTTTGTTTCATAAGTCGTCGGGGATCATTGCCGACTTAACCGGAAGTGGATACCCGCGCTGCGTCAAAATTGCTAACGCTTGGGCGCGACGCAAGATGGAACGCTGATACGCGAAAAGTAAAAGTTGTTGCTCGGACGCTTCCGCAGCCGTCAGCATGCGGGTGGCACCCAAGTCGTTCAACTGACTCAATCGCAATTGCTCCGCCGGCGATAAAGACGGCTGTGCCGCCGCCCACAAAGCCGCATCCTCCAGGTTATGCAAGGCGGCCAATTCGTCCACCATTGTCTGAATCGTCATTGGATGCCTCCATACTGGGGGTGAGAAGGTCACCCACAGTTAATTTCATCATACCACAGATTGGTTGGCAGGCGAAGCAACATCTTCTCTATAGGGGTGCTGAAGGCGGCAACGGCGTTGACAAGGAATTGACAAACTTGTTCATTGACATTGACAAACGGGGTAGTGCATAATGATAGGTGGAACATTCAAAATTTCAAATTCAAGGGGGGTAGAGATGGTAGAGCAGAGGTTGTCCCATATCTCGAGAAAGATTGTTGCTGTTACAGATGTATTGATCGTACTATGTTTGCTTTTTGGTCCGGTCAGTATGAATATCGTCAGTGCAAATAAAGCGATGTTGGTTCTACAATCGGGAGACAGGGTTGAGATTGAACTAGCACCTCAGGCTGTGGTTGAGTTATCTGAACCTACATTACTCAATCCATCTTTCCCCGGAAACGGTCAGGAATGTACATCAGGTTGGCACTATTTCAGTGACATACATACTTTCATCACACTCAATGCACAAAGTGGTTCTATCCAAAATTATGGTATCTGGCGACCTACTTTGCCTACTTCAGGCAATTGGAAGGTTGAAATCCATAATCCGGTTCACCCCTACTACACCTGGCCTTGCTCACCCTATACATACCTGGATAATGATACGGCGAATGCACGCTATGTGGTTTATTATAACGGTGGGTCACAGACAGTTACGGTTAATCAGCAAAGTTCGCCAGAATGGGTCACGTTAGGCACTTTTAATTTTTCCGCTGGAAATAGCGGGTATATAAAATTAGGAGATGTGACCGGCGAATCTGATTATACGCGTGCCGTAATGTTTAGCGGGATGCGCTTCACACTGCAATCTGACGACCCGCCCCCGCCTTCCGGCACTGACTTGAGCCGTCCCACTAGCTTAACACCCGCCTATAGTTCAGATGTGTGTGCTTCGGGCTGGTATCGTTACGATAGCACGGTGGGTGACTACGGCTATCTCACTTTGAACACCAATCAGGCTAACCAATCCACCAACTCCGCGCGCTGGACGCCCACTTTCCCCCAGGCCGGTACGTGGAAGGTTGAGGCGTACATCTCTGGCCACGAGTTCTTCACCTGGCCTTGCACAGGAACGTCCATAGATGCCGACACTTCCTCCGCCCGGTATGAGATTCACTATGATGGCGGCACCGATTATGTGACTATCAATCAAGTCCCTCTGACGGATGAATGGGTTACACTTGGCTTCTACCAGTTTGCCAGTGGCACCAACGGCTATGTCAAATTGACCGACCTGACCAATGACGCTAACTTCTCCCGCTTTGTGTCTTTCAGTGCGATGCGCTTTACGCTGCAATCCGACCCGCCCCCGCCTTCCGGCACTGACTTGAGCCGTCCCACTAGCTTGACGCCAGCTTACAGTTCTGATGTCTGTAGCTCGGGCTGGTATCGCTATACCAATAACCTTAGCGATTATGCTTATCTGACGCTCAACACAAGGCAGGCCAGCCAATCTACTAATTCGGCGCGCTGGACTCCCAATTTCCCAAAGGCGGGTCACTGGAGAGTAGAAGCCTATATTCCTGGACATGAGTTCTTTGAGTGGCCATGTACTGGTCAATATATTGGAGCAGATACTTCTGATGCGCACTATACTATTTACTATTATGGCGGCTACCAGCAGATTTCAGCAAACCAAAGCCCAGTTACAAATAACTGGCTTAACTTAGGAACGTATTATTTCCAGGCAGGGAGTGGCGGCTATGTGAAGTTGACTGATCTGAATGATGAAACCGATTTTTCCAGGTTTATTTCGTTCAGTGCTATGCGGTTCGTGTATATCAATTCTGATCCACCTGCTCCTCCCGCACCGCCAGTCGATCCGCCACAACCTCCTCCCGGCGGTGATTGTCCGGTGCCTTTTTTCTGGCAACAAGACCCAAAATGGATAACACATACTTTGGGGACTGGTAGCAACTACGGTACTTGCTCATCTAGCTGTAATACGATTGGCGCCTGTGGATGTGCCTTGACTTCAGCAACTATGGTTTACACATACTATGGAGCGCATACGACAAAGGATAATGAAACAATGAACCCCGCCAATCTCAGTGATTGTATGGGAACCTATGCTTGCCCGTTTGCTTGGGGGGAAGGTGATTTGTGTGCTAATAACAAAGCATCTGATCAAGGTCTAGAAGAGGGTTCTAATTGGACATTACTAGAGCAAGAATTGGCTCAAGGTCATCCAGTTATTGTGCAGCTACAGTCTACTGAAAATGAGGACTGGGGACATTATGTAGTAGCCGTTAGTGGGAATGGTAATACTGCTCAAGGATACTTAGTTAATGATCCTGGTCTAAAAGAAGGCACGCGAGTAAAATTGAGTGCTGTGTTGGAGCGTGATTACGAGATTACTGGTATGCGGTTATATTCTGGCACCCCCGATTGTCAGACACCTAATGATAACAAACCAAATGCTCTGAATCACCCGCCATTCATGTTATCGCCAACACAACCGATTACAGGCTCCCTCACTTTATATCGTAATACTGAAACGACGATGACGCTTGAACTCGCCGCACAAAGTCTGAATAGTACAGTTACAGAAATGTTGATTTGGACCGATTCGATCAGCAATACCATTCGCCAACCGTTCACGGAATATGTTGCCATACCGTTGAGTAAACAGTATTTTGTTCAATTCCATGATGACGAGGGCAACGTTTCGGGTATAGTCAGTAACCTTCCTGTGTTCTCTGAACCAATACAAAGACATCTATTTCCAGTCTTCTTGCCAGTTGTACTCAGAAGTTTCGCAGGCGGCAGTGCTGACCCCACACCTACGGTTACACCTACCCCTACCCGTACCCCTACCCGGACTCCCACTCCTACGCCAAGCCCTACCCCTACTCGGACGCCTACCCCTACACCCTCTCCCACCGCTACCCCTGTCCCCCCAAGCGACTGGATCGAATTGATTGATCCCACCATCGGCGGGTTTGAGACCAATTCTATGCAGGGATGGACACAAGTGGGTGGAACGTGGGAACTAACCAACGAAGGCCCATTTGCCGGCAGTTGGTGTACACTGCGTACCACTGGCAATCCGGTGTACTTCTATCGCGACCTCGATCTGACCACTTACAGCTACTGGATTGACGCCGGCATGGGGATAAACTGGTATAGCTATTGGCAGAACAACGATGGCAACAGCGAGTGGACACGGACGGTCGTGCGCTTCTACAATGCCAGTGGCGCCCAAATCGGCGCGTATGATTCGGATTGGATTAGCTTTACCAAAGACCGCTATAGCTACGTGTCACGCCAGAATACTATTCCGGTGGGCGCACGGTCGGCGCGTATCGAAATCCATGCCAAACGTACAGACGGCGATAATACTGATGTGCGTTTCGACAACATCAGCTTCAAAGTGCGCTTTGTTCGTCCCTTTGGCACGTGGACAGAATTGCTCGGCCCGTTTTACAATAACGGCGGCTTTGAGTCTGGCTCAATGGAAGGTTGGACGCAAGTGGGCGGCAATTGGGATGTTGACACAGGCAATCCTCATTCTGGCGTGTACTCGACTGATGACAATGCCGGCTCTGTGGTGTACTTCTATCGTGACTTCGCGCTAGGCACATATAGCACGCAGGTTGACGCTGGGCGCGGCTTTGCCCGCTATGGGTATTGGGCGCGCAACTACGACAATGAGTTTGTACGCCTAATCGTGCGTTTTTATGATTCTGGTGGGACACAGTTAGGGGCGTATGATTCAGACTGGATGCACTACACCTCACATCAATACGCTCAGATCCGAACCTTAAGTGCCATCCCTGTTGGAACACGTTCGGTACGCATTGAAGTCCATGCCCTAAGAACGGAAGGGGACTTGACCGATGTACAGTTCGATGACGTGAGCCTGGAAGTACAGTTTGGGCAGTAAGGTCGCAGAAACTCTCGGCAATCTCAGCGAGCCATATCCGGCGTATGCGGGGAAAGAGGATGCTATCCAGCAGGTCTTCCTGCCCGTCGTGCTACGTCAATAACCATTCCTTTTACCTTCAAACAGAATCCGGCGCGAAACTATCGCGCCGGATTCTGTTTGATACAAGAACACTATGCGTCATAATGATTGCTACAAACTATCAAGATTATCTACCATAGTTGTAAGCCCGCCCGCCGGCCGACCGCCCCCCCCGCGCCAATACCTCATACCTAAAGATCAAGATCCCCGTCTCTTCTTATCTTTCCATCTGTATTACTCCCCCGTCCGGTCGATGCTTTTGCACCGAGACGTAGAGGCCGCGCGCTATCAATGGCATCGGATGACCGCTGCTTTTGCAGCGATAGTGCGGTGCGACGCGCCGCCCCGCGCTGCTATCCGGCACAGACAGGCCACCCGGCAACGGCCTTTTAAAAAACACCGCCCCCTCTCCCCGGCGTAACCGGGTCAGAGGGGGCGGTAAGGGTGACTGAAGTTGCTATCGGTGCTTTTGCACCGATAGAATCTATCCTGTAGGTGCTTTTGCACCTACAGGGTGGCGCTGTAGGTGCAAAAGCATCGACAGACCGCTCCTGTAGGTGCTTTTGCACCTACAGGGTGGCGTTGTAGGTGCAAAAGCACCTACAGCGATATAAGTAATTCCTATGCCGTCCATATTTCTGGGTCCAGCCCGTGCGCGGTCACCCACTGATCGTGCCGGGTTTGTAACTCGGCGTTGAGTTCCGCCACTTCCGAAGGGTGCAGTAACGGCAAGCGCCAGCGCACGCTCAGGGTATACACCAACCGACGCTGGATACCGCTGGTCGCAATCTGCGCCAAATCATACTGTTGTAGCCGATCAAACGCCCCCGGGCTGTGCCGGGCCCACGCCGTCGTGGGGGCTTGGCCAAACGGCGCCAGCGTCATCTCCGCCGCGCCGGGAGCATCAGGGTCACACTGCCGATTGCGCCCGGTCAACGCCTGCTTGCTGCACGGCACCAGTCGCGCCAGTTCCGGCGCGCTGAAGCGCACGCGCGGCGTCCACTCGTGGGGTGTGGCCAGCCGGTCCGCCTGTCGCACGATCTCCCACACCCGCCAGGCAATCGTTCCCAGTAGCGGCGCCCAGAACAGCAAGGCGTACTCCGGCACCGGCACCCAGCCGGCCACCTTCTTCGGGTCGCCCGGGTCGAAATCCGGCGGTCGCCATTCGGGGGCCGGCAGGGTCGCGGACGGCGCTGGCGTTGGCTCCCAGACGACGAACTGCACGCCCCAGCCGTTGCCGGTGATACGCTTCAGCGTGCGTTCCACTACCGGGTACAGCCGGTTGGACAGCCACTCCACGGCGTAACCGTTCTTCACGCCGATGAGCAGCAGCTCGTGTTCTTCGTCCGTCTGTAGCCAGTGAGTGTCCCGGACCCACGTATCAAAGGTGGCGCGGGTCATCTGCAATTCCAGTTCGCCTAACGCGGCTTGCCACACGCGGGCGCCATCAATGTCACTCATCGTTCACCTCCTCGGTGGGGCGCGATTACCCTTGCCCCGTCAGCCTTCGGGCGCTTCATTCCACACCGCGGCCACGGCGCTGCGCACAATGCGCAAGATCGCCGCGCGCCCCTCGCCATCCAGTTGGGCGCACAGGTCGGCGATTTCGAGAATGAGCGGGTCGCAATACACGGGGTGCTCGAACAACTGGGCCAACACCGTGTCGAAATGGAGTCCCAGTCCGCGCGCCAGGCTGGCCAGGGTGTCCAACGTCACATTGGGGATGTGGGCGGGCTTCTGTAGATTGTAGATGGTTTGCACCGCCAGCGCACTGCGCTGCGCCAGCATCGCGGCGGTGAGCTGGTACTCGCGCAGCACATCCTGAATCCAGGTAGATAAGCTCCTCATTCACACTCCTACAATAGCGTAAGCTCTGTACCGGATATGGCGGCCGGTACTTCCGCAGTTCAGGTAGCATTTTGTACCTCCCCTTGATAAGTCAGTGCGATCTGTGCCAGTGCCTGCGTGACCTCGGTCAGGTCGGCGGCGGTCAAGCGCAAGCTGACCGGGCTATCCAGGCGCCGCAAGGTATACGTCCCATCAGCGTGCGCCACGACGCCCCAGCGCCCGGACTGCGCAAGGTACTGTGGCGGGGACTGCGCCGGCCACGTCGCCCGAGCCGGGATATGGACGACCGGGTAGTAGCCTGCGGCGATCAAAGCGGCCCGATAGTTGTTCGTGTGCGCCCACATCAGACTCCAGCCGTATCCGCGCGGGCGCGCGAGGACGCCGTCGGGATGACGCACCACCCGGCGTTGCGCGCCACAGGATAACTCGGCGAAGTCCACGTCGGCACGGGGACATCCAGGACGAATATTTCGGCAAAATCGGTCATCAAAAGGGTAACTCCCGCTCCTCGGTCAGCGTGCCACACACCGGACAGACATATTGCCCGGCCGCATTCCGCTGCGTCACCCAGGTGAACTGGTCACAAGTGGGACAATATTGAAAATCACCGGGCCAGACGCTGGCGGATTCTACGCCATCCCTGGGGAAAACCATAGTCGTTTCAACCGCGGCTTCAAGCACACTTGGTTCTGACATTGTCCGCCTTCTCAGTCCCGTTCCGCCGGCGGCTGGCGTTTGCGCCACCAGATCGGCCAGCTAAACTCAAACATCAGTTGCCCGACGAGCTTCCGGGCGTGCAGCGCCAGATGGCACCGCTGGCACAAGGCCACCAGGTTCTCATCGGCGTTGTTGGCGCAGTTGCCGTCAATGTGATGCACTGCCAGGCCATAGTACCCGGCCGGGTCGTGCGGATGGCCGCACTGCTCGCAGCACCAGCCCGCCGCCGTCTTGATCCGCGTCGCAATCGCTTTCCAATTGCGTGGATACAGCCACCGCTTAAAGGGCATCGGCCAGCTCCACGCCGGGAAACAGTGGGGGCTGCACCCCGCGTTTTTGCACCGCCGGGGACAGCCACAGATATTCGGTGGCCGGTTTGCCCTGGGTCGGCGCCTGGGTCTCTACCCGCAGCCAATCCTGGTACAGCGCTTCGTAGGGGCCGGGACGACCACTGACAATCGCCATGCCCTGAATCTGGTGGAGCATTTTTGCCAGCTCCGCGTGCCCGTCTGCCGCCAGCTCGCAGCGATATGTGCCGGCGCGTTGGCCGGGATAGGGTGGGTCCACATAAAAGCAGGTGTCGGGGGTATCGTAGTCCGCGATGACCTCCGCCGCGTCCCGCTGTTCGATCTGGACGTGCTTGAAACGGGCCGCAATGGCCAGCAACTCGCCGGGATAGTCCGTCCATTCCTGGGCGTAATACCCGTCCCGGGCGGTGTCTTTCTGCGCGAGCCACTTGGGCGGGTCGCGGCGCGTGGCGCCCGCGCGCGTTTGTTTGGTGCGCACCAGGAACCGCCGCGCCACTTCCAGTTCGTAGTCGGGCCATTCGTCCGGCACCCGCCGGGCGGCCTCGGCCACCGCCGCCAGGGAGAACGGCGTGAAGTAAACCTGGCGAATCAGTTCTTGCGGGCGCTCCCGCAGGACGCGGAACAGGGTGGCGACCTGATAATCCAGGTCGTTGTACACTTCCCGCGGCGCGGGCGGGGTGCGCTGGAGCAGCACGGCGGCACTGCCGCCAAAGGGTTCGACGTAGCAGGTGTGCGGGGGCAAGTGCCCGATAATCCAGGGCGCCAGCCCCGCCTTCCCCCCGAAGTAATAGCCCAGGGTCAGCCGGTGGGCCGGCCCGGTAACGGGGCGGGCGATGCGTACTGTTTTTTTCTTCCCCATCGGTACTCTCCTCAGTCAGAGGCCACGGGCTTCAGGGCGCGGCGCTGTCTTCACCGGCCGACATCCTGGACGGAGGACGCCAGCCAGGGCGTCAGCCGGTGAGCACAAGGCCGCGCAACGTTCAAAGGTCAACCGTGTCATCAGTATTCTCCAGGGAATTACGGGGGGCCAAAAATTCAGGTAGAATTCTTGGCCCCCCAGAATGCTAACTGAACAACCCTTCCATATCCGCCAACATCGTGGCGACTTCGTCTGCCGTGACCGTCTGCGGCGGGCTGAGTACGCCGCCCGTCAGCGCGGCGTGAACCGCCCGAATGACCTTGGCCGGCAAGGATTCTACCGTGTCCCCCTGGAGGTAATCCAGGATCGCTTGATGCCGGCTGGGATACAGTCGGAGCCTGACCCGGATCACCACCGGGCGTTCCGTTCGTGGTCGTCGGCCGCGGGGCATCTCACTTCCCCTGGCGCGCCTGCATCACGCCGAACTTGTACAGCCCACGCGCCACCGCCAACACGGGGCTATCCGGGATGACGGCTTTCTCACGGAACTTGCGCCGCAGGTAGTCGCCCAACAGGATCGCGCCACCCCCGACGATGACGACGGCCCCAAAGCGTTCCCAGGTGTGCTCCCACACCTGGTTGATCAGGCCATTGATGTCCGGCCACCACAGTGGCAGAAGGGTGGGGAGCTCGGCGTTGAGCGCGCCGCTGCGCAGGCGGGCGTCCATCTCGCCGCGCGAGTAGTGGTTGCGGGGATTCGCCAAGGCCAACAGCCGTTGTACGCCTTCGGTCTCGCCGCGCGTGAACCGGGGACTGGCCTTGCCCTGCTGTACGACCAGCAATTCGACCGTGCTCATCCCGATGGAGATGACGCCGATTTCCTGGGCGTACAGGGGCTTGCGCGCCGGGAGGAATCCGCCAGCCTCGTCCAACAGGAAGTCGAACCACGCGCCCACCGGCTGCGACGTCACCTGCACGTCCTGCACGTCCAACGTGTAAGCGGTGTGCAACGCCCCGCCGCCGAAACTGACGACGAGATCGGCGTTGTCCAGCATCGCGTCCACCATCTGCGCCTTGTTCCAGTAGCGGACCAATGTCAGGCCCTCCTGCGCGGCGCGGGCGACGAGGTCATCCTTGCTGCTACTCTGCGCGAACCGTTCCAGGTGTTCGCGGGCGGCGGCGCGCGCGGCGGGCGGGACGTGGCCGTTCCGCGCCGTCCACTGGTGGGCGCCGGTCAGCCAGCTTTTCACGCCGGGGATGATTTCCTTACCGGCATCGCCGGCCAACGCTTGCTGGGGCAGGCCCACCTTGAGCCGCAGCGCAGCAAGCGGGCCGTAGGTTTCGACGTGGCGAGTGAAGGCGCCGTAGATGACGGCGGCCATCTCCGGGCTGCCGGCGAAGCGCCCGAAGTCCAGGTTCTCCACCGGGCGGCCCCAGCCGTGCGCGCCGGGGCCGGTGTAGAAGGTGCCGCCGGTGAAGGCGATTTGCAAGGGCGGCGCCAGGCTCTCCAGCCCGGCGACCGCGCCGGGGGCGTCTGCTCCGTTGTGGGCGATCTGCGAGTTGAACTCGGTCGCGCCCTGTGCGGTGTAGATTTTGACCGCGCCCGCACCTTCGTCCAGGCCCACGACCTGGGGTGTTGTGGGCAGTGTGTTTACCAGATTAGTCTCCATCGTTGCGTCCTCCGTTTTAACTGAATAGAAAATTACCATTTGCGTTTGCTGAGCGCGGCCAACACAGCCGGCGTCAACTGCACCCGCGCATTCCCCAGTAGGAGACCGGGGATTACACCCTGTTTGAGCCAGTGGCGCAGCAGACTGGGCCGTACTCCACAGCGCCGCGCGCACGCGGCGATGGAAATGACAATTTCCTCGTTCACTCAGCTTCCTCCGTGAGTAAGTGGATCCGGGCACGGCGCCACAGCCAGACACACAGCGCGCCCCCGCCGAGCAGCAGCCCGGCCAATACCAGGAATACCAGTGCCGGTGAACCGCCCGCGGCCGCACTATGACTCACGCTCATTGCCACCACCGGCGGGGGAACCGGCGTGGGCGGCGGTTGTAACGCCAGCGCCAGGTTATTCAGCGCCGCCGCTAGCTCAGCGCCGTGGGCGTTAGCAATGGCCAGGGTGAAAAAGATGCCGATCCAGGTCACTGCACCGAGCCTTCCCAACGTGCGTTTCATCGGCGCGCCTCAATAGTCCACAATGCTTTGCTGACAGCCAGCGGCGGCGACCAGGGCAGCCCAGCGCAGCACGAACAGGGCTTCCTCCGCCGTGGGCCGCAGCGCCCGCAAGGGCTCGACCAGGTCGCGGGCGGCGGCCATCATCCGCTGATACCACTGGTCCCAATGGCCGCGATGCGGCTTCAGCCGCGCGGCCTGGAAGCGGCGCAGTGCGACCTGAAAGACTTTCGCCCCAGGCAACAAGGCCACGATCAGGTCCGGGTCGGGGCTTTCAATGGGCGCGTAGGCCGTCTGGACGAAGCGCCCCACCTGCGCCAACGGGTCCACCCAGGCGACGGGATGTTGCAAGGTCTGCGCCACCCGAATCAGCACCATACCCACATCGAGGTCGGCGGCTACGGTAGTGTCCTGACGGGTGACCGGCGCGCTGTACAGCCAGGCCAGCAGCGTCGGGCGCGCCAGCGGGGTGGGCGGGGTAGGGGCGAGTGACTGGGCCCGCGCGGCGGGCGCGGCGGGCACGACCCAGGGCACGTCCAAGATGGTGGCCGGGGTCATTGTGGATTGAATCCGAGGCTTGTTCATCGTTAGTCCTCCTAAAAAGTGTCGATGTTGTCTATAGTGCCGCACTGGATGTCTTCACCGTGCGTAGTGGTAATGCCCGGTCTAGCCATTGATGACGCTTCCATCGGTACTCACCAGGCGCCGCCCGCGCTCCACGGGGTACTCGCTGCTGGGCCGCGCGGCCTCCGGCAAAGAAGAGCGCGACTGCTCCCCCAGGGCGCGCTGTACCGCCGCGTTGAGTTCGTCGCCGGTCAGCCGGGCATTCTCCGGGCGGCGCAACTCGCGCGCCGTGTGAATCCGAATCTGGGCCGTATCCGCGGCCGCCGCCATCGTCGTGGCGACGCCGGTTTGCATCAGACCCTGCACGGTCTCCATCCCGTCTTGCAGTCCTTCCCGATGCGCCCGCGCTGCCGACGTCCCCAGGAAGTAGCCCAGGAACGGGGCCAGGACGGCGACCACGGTCGCCAGCCCGGCCCACCAGCGGAGGGCGGCCATATCCGCCGCAAATAAGGCATAGACCAGGGCGCCCACCAGGGCGAGCGCCACGAGGCCGCCTACCGCACTGACCACCAAGGTCAGCCGCGCCTGCCACTCAGCCGCGGTCAACGGCTGATTCGCCGTCGTGCGCATAGTCCGGTGCGCTGGCTTACGTTTCTGTGTCATCTTGGTTTACCTCCCTCTGTGGATTAAAACTGCCTGCCTGCCACCTGCCCCCCCTATCCCCCCCGCATTCGCCCGAAATTGCGGCAGTATGGGGGGGGCGGGATGGGCAGGCAGGCAGGCAGTTGAACAACTAATGGCGGGCGTAGAACTCCAGATAGCTGAAGAAACCACCCAAGAGCAACCCGGCGATGGCCCAAGGTTCGGGATCACGAGCGGACGTCAGGAGCAACACCAGCGCCAAAATGCCGGCCAGCATTCCCGTCAGCATCCGCCGGCTGTGGCGAATATTGACGCGCGCGGGCAACACCAGCGTGAGGGCCAGGGCCAGGAGCGCGCCGGTGCTCAGCGCCGCGGCCGCGATCCCCAGCGGGATGATGAGCGGCATTACGCGCGACCTCCATTCCCGTTACCTTGAAAGGCTTGGTAGGAACGGTAGACGCGCCGTGCCTGGGGCGCCGTCACTACCATGACCGTGGGGGGCGGGGTGGGGGCCGCGCCCGCCGGTGGTGCGGCTTCCGCCGGGCACGCGCCGGCCAGTTCGCGCTCTACGAGCGTGTAGCCAAGCGCCTCCAATTCGTTCCGTATTTTTTGCCCTAGCTCGAGCAGGCGTTTCCCGCGCGCCCCGCCTGGCTTCCCGCCTAGATCTGCCGCGGCGACCGCCGCCGCCAGCGTATCGCGCCCCCGGTTCTGAGCCGCGGCGCGCAAGGCCAGCGCCAATTCTAGCTCGTTGAACAAACCTTTGCGTTTGCGTTCCTCGTGACTCATTTCGGGCAGCGGGGCATCCGGCCATTCTGCTAATTGCGGCCGGTGCTTGGTCGGGATGTCGTGCGGGTCCAGGTAGCAGATTTGGGCGCGTTGGGTGCGATCCGGGGTGACGATGTAGCAGTCCCCCCGTCCGGCCAGGCGGTCAGCGGCATAATCCGAGTTGCCCATCACTACCCGGCTGGCATCGCCATCGGTCACGCGCAAGGCGATGCGCCCGGCGAGGTTGCGGCGCATCGAGGTGTCGTCGCCGAACGCGGCCATCGAGGGGCTTTGCGTCGCCAGGATGAAATGTACGCGCCCCCCCCGGCCGGTCGCCAACCCATGCCGGACCAGTTCGCGCAAAGTGGCATCCTGGAACAACTCCTGGAACTCATCAATGACGATCACCAGGTACGGTTCCTCACGGATCGCATCCGGCCCTTTCTCCGCGACCAAGTCGTTGCGGCGGGCGATGTCTCCGACGGCCCACCGCATCGCCTGCGTTGCTGATTCGACATCGGTAGCGATGGGGCCGATCAGATGGGGCAAACCCGCCAACGGCGCCAGGCCCGCGCCGTTGCGCCCGTCAATCAGCACGAGATAGGTGTCCGGGTTCTCCGGGACAATCGGGCGGGGTTCCCGTCCGGCGCGTTGGGCCCGTTCCGCTTCATCCTCGCGTTCTTGCTTTTCCCGGTCAGCCCGGGTGCGGGCGGGCGTGGGGCGGGACAATTGATACACCAGCGACAAGATGGCGGTGGTCTTGCCGGAACCGGAAGTCCCGCCGATCAACCAGTGCGGGGTTTGATCGTCGAGCTTCCCGACCACCAGATCGCCGACCTCGTTCTGGGCGATCACCCACCGGCCGTAGCCTAGCGGGTGTGGATTGAGGGCCAGCAGGTCAATGTTGGTATCGGCCAGGTCGCGCGGCCAGGTGGCCTCGAGGCGGATGAAGGCCCCATCCATGGCCACACTCGGGGCGCCGGGGAAATCCCAGAGCAACATCTGGCGGGCGACGGCGCAGTCGCTGGCGCGCAGATACTCCAACACTTTCTGACTGTTCAAGCCAGCGGCAATCAGCAACGTCCCGGCGCGTGGCCCGGCTACGAGCTGGATGGGGTCATGTTTCTCATTCTCATCCCGGGGGCGTTCCAGGGTCAGCCCCAGGGCGGCCTTGAGCGTGGCGCGGAGTTTGGCGCGGGAATCTACCAGACATTTCCGGCGCTGGGCGTTGACTTTACTGTTCATCGTGGTTCCTCCTCGGTCACATACTGTGCCCGGTTCTTTGGGGCGCAAATTTGGGCGGGGGTCATGGTGGTCATTGGGATTCCTCGCGCCGCAACTCGTAGCGGCGCGCTATCTCGGCGCTGACCCAGGTCAGCACGGCGAGGATGTGGTCAGTGTCTATGTTCGGTGCCATGCCGCTGTGGGAGTTCAGTTGCGCCGCACTGAGTAGGGCGGCGGCACTTCCGCGAACTCCGGGTGCCCATATCTCGCTGCGCGTTTTGCCGTTTTGCCTCAGCGCCTGCTGTTTGGCGGCGATCGCTGCGGCGGTGGTCATCGTGGTCATCGCGGTTCCTCCTCGGTTACATAGCGGATACCCAGCGCCGTCAACGCCTGCGGGGCACCCCGGCGTAATTCACCGGTCAACCAACCGGCGCTATGGCACTGTGCCACCACCTCGCGGCCAAACAACTGGGTCAGATACCGCCAGGCCACGCCCGGATGGGTAGCGACGTACCGCAGGCAGGCGACCTGCGCGGACAGACTACCCGGCGGCAAAGGCGGCAAGCCCAGCGGCGCCGGCTGCGGCTCCTGACCGTGTAACAAGCATCCGACCCGTGTGCGCAGTTGTTCCCCGGCGGCGGTCAACGTCAAGGTGGCGCCGTCCAGTAGCCCATCCTGACGCAACACCAGTTGTTGCGCGGGAGTGGCGCTGCCGGGATTGAGCAACGCCGCCAGGTCGCTGTCGCTCAGATCACAGGATTGGCGCAGATCTAGCGGGGTCATAGTTGAGCCTCCCGCCGCCAGCTACGGCTTTCCTCGTAAAGTAGCCCGCTCTTCATTAGAGTCATGTATATCTGCTGTCTCATTATCTTCGCGCGCGGTCAGCTTCTTAGGGTTGCGCCGCGGCCGTGCCCCCCTGCTCGATGAAGGCTTCCAGCGCCCGCTTGGGCACGCGAATGAGGCGTTGCCCCGGCCCTAAGCGCACGGCCGGCAACGCGCCCACATTCACCCAGTGGGTGATCAACTTGCGGCTGACTTTGAGAATCGCCGCACACTCGGCTACAGTGAATAAGTCCAGATTCGGAGCGCACACGGGTGCTGAGTCCACTTCTGCCATCCCTCCCTCCCATCCCCTATCGTTTAAAACGCCACCAGCCCAACGAGTCCGGAGCTCGTTGGGCTGGTGGCGTGTAGATAGTGACACCAACACAAAAAGGCTCAACGGATGATCGTTGAGCCTTCTCTTGTCAGTATGCGATTATATGTTACAATCAGGGACGTTAAGGGGGCGTAGTGAGTTAGGTTAACATTGCCGGCCTGTCAAGCCAGGGTTATAGGTTCAAGTCCCGTCCCTTGTACGTGACAGTCACATCAGGAAGCCTGTGGGGTCTATTTTACCAGAAAATTGGTTGACGCCCGCCGCTCCCGCCAATGCCTAACTTTTCCCCAGGGGCTCTGAGGGTTACACCTCGGAAGCTGACAAAGTTTGGCAGATTTGGCCGACTAGCCAAGTGGGGACTGTGCGGACAACCTCTGTTAGTAGCAGGGTTGTCCGTTTTTTGTTGCCCAGTCCCCGCCAAACGGGACTCACCTGTGAATGTACTGGGGCTGCCGCCCGATCTTCAAAACTGCCTCTATTTTACACCGATTCCTATATCCTGTCAAGACGGAATTTGCTCTTTTTACGCCTGCCAAAGCCACTTTTTTTCCCACTGGTCGAGTACCAGCGGGATTTTGTGTCTCTAGGCGCTTGCGGACTCTGGCGACGGGTGCCGCAACGCGGCGCCCACCCGGAATTCGCCGTAGCCGTCCTCGCGCAACTCCGCGATCTCCCGGAAGAGCGGCAGGTAGGTCCCCTGCGGCACGATCCGCGTGATCTGCTGCGTCCGCATGTCGTAGTACACCGCCTTGAACAGCGCCCGGCAGATTTCCGTTTGCTCCTCTAACGTCGCCTCGTCCCATAGGTCGCGTAGCGTCTCCAGGTATATACCCGCGTCCACTACCGCCACGTCTTCCGGGAGCACCAGCCGCGCCAGTTCCGCCTGCACTACTTCCCGCTCGCGGTTGTAGGTGGCCTCATTCAACACCCCGTCCGCGAACCCAATCCCCAGCCGGTGCAGCTTGTTCTCCAGGGCCTTCTTGTGCGCCAATGCTTTCTCGCGTTCGTCGCCGCTCAACAACGCTTCCCGGATGTGCTCCTGCCAGTGTTCCGGCAAGTGCAGTTGCCGCACGATAACGCCTATCTGCGCTTCCACTTTGTCCGCCTTCACCGTCTGCCCCGAGTCGTCGCAGTGCAGGCCGCGGGTGTTGGTCATTTCGCGGTAGTAGCGATACTCCCGCGACGATTGCGCCCGCAAGGTCTCCCCGCAGCGGTCACAACGCAGCAGCCCGGCCACCACATAGGTCTTGAATTTGTGCGTGTACCGCCGCGGCGCTTGCTGTCGCTGCGCCCGCGCGGCCTGCGCCCGGTCGAACAGCTCTTGCGTGATGATTGCCGAATGCTGCCCCGGCAACAAGTCCCCCTGATATTTCACCAGCCCCAGGTAAAACTCGTTCTGCAAGAAGTCCCGCACGCTATCCTTCGACCAGGCGCGCTGCGTGCGCGTCGGGATACCCCCTTCGTTCAGCATCTCCGCGATTTCGCGATCCGATTGGTTGCCGCTGGCGTACGCCTCGAAGGCTTTCTGCACCCACGCGGCTTCTTCCGGCACGACTTCGGCCACCCCGGACTCGGTGGGTCGGTAGCCGAAGGGCAGCCGCCCATTGTACTGCCCCTTGAGGGCGCGCTGCTTCTTGCCTTTCTTGGTTTCCTCGGAGAGGTTGTCCAGATACCACTGGGCGAAGACGGCCAGCATGTGGAACTTGGCGCGGTCGGCGGGGTCGGAGAAATCGAAGGCTTCGGTGGCGGAGCACAGCAGGATGTCGTTGGATTCCAGTTCGTGGAAGTAGGAGAGGATGTCGGAGATGGAGCGCGAGAAGCGGTCGAGTTTGTGGAAGAGGATGACCTGGAACTTGCCGGCAAAGGCGTCTTCAATCATTCGCTCGAAGGCGGGGCGTTTGTCATTGGCGCCGGAGCAGCCTTCGTCAATGTATTCGGCGACGACCGTCCAGCCGCGGCGCGCGGCGAATTCGCGGCAGATGCGGAGCTGGGCCTCGATGGAGTGGCCCTCAGCCTGCATCCCCTCGCCGGTGGAGATGCGGACGTAGATCGCGACTCGGTAAGAATACATCGTAAGTAGCCTCCTTTCAGCCAAATATTGGGTGAGAACAGCAAGCATAAACTATTGTAACCGAAAAGGACGAATCTGCTCAATCTATTAATTTGTGCATTATTTGCAGATGTGCTACACTTCAGACAGTGGGCGACACATTGACGCCAGCCCAACGCGACGCACTCCAGGAGTCGTAGCTTGAACGCACAATCTGACAACCGCGATGCCGGCCTTGATCTCGAAATCCACCTCGCCGCCCGTCGGGACGACCGCTACCCACTTCACCTCCGCCTGGGCGACGGCCAGGACTTCGCCGGCGACTTCGCCGCTCCCCTTTAAGTCAGTGTAAAATGCACTCAGGAGGGAATAAATGAACGAACAACTCCCACAATTACTGGCTATCGTCAAGCGTGGCGATGCGGCGGAAATCGAGGGGGCGCGGGACCTTGTGCGCCCAGAATTGCTGCCTGGTTTGCTGGACGCTTATTGGACGCTGAACACCTGGGAGGACAAGGCCGGGTTGATGCAGTTGTTTTCGGATTATATGGCGCCGCAAGGCCGCGCAGTGATGTTGGATTTCCTCACCGCGCCGACCACGGCGCTGAATGAGGAATACTTCATCTCCGGCAAGATTGTCGCGCTGTGCCAGTTGGCCGGGACGTTCGAACTCTACGAGCGTTGTTGGTACAATCGGCCCTTGTGCCTGGCCGTCATCGAGCGCGTACTGGCAGGGGCGACGCCGAACCGGGCGTTGCTGGATGAGCTAGATCCGCAATCCGCGCCGGCGGCAACCACATCCCCCAAGTCCCAAAAGAAATGGTGGCAGTTCTGGAAGTAGCGCAGTGGGGGGGGGCGGCGGGCGGACTGGCGGGGGCGTGCAGGAATTTCCCGTGAGTGTAACGTAGAAAGAACCCTCTCCTTCTCTCCTTGTTTTCCTTCGCCCTGTGGTTTGCAATCGTTCAATTTCTCCCCTATACTTAACTCATCACAAAAAAATCGCCCCGCAGCGTCTTCAGCGCCCGGGGCAACGACCAGCGGCGAAAGCGCGCCGTGGTGGGAATAGCATACCACACCCGCCCCCGCGCGTCAACTCGCCGGGGGCATTGTTGTGCAAAGAACCGAAATCACATCCTGCCATTTTCTCACCATCCCTGTTTGGAGTGATAGAAAAAAGCATATGTTAGTAGATACAAAAAAACATCTACTATTAGATGCTCCATCGAATTACATGTTGGGCCACTATTAACCAATCAGAAAGGTCTGTATGTGATATGCAGCGAATAGCAATTCTTTTGGTTTCATTGCTGATGTTGACATCATGCATAACTGGTGCAGTTGACCAACCATTGACCACATCCACACCCATTCAAGTAACTTCTAGTGATCCTGCTCCTACCGCTGTGACAAAGCCGGAACTCGCTTGTACTTTGTACACCAACGCAAACCGTGTAAGTAGCATGACCTTTGACACTCAGGGCAATCTGTGGGCAGCCGGCAGTGGAGGCGTTGTACGATGGGATATTGCGGAAGGCTCATACAGTCAGTACACCCCACCCCAAGGTATGCCGCAAGCCGGAGCGCCGGTTGCAGTTGCGTCCGACGGCGCATTGTGGTTTGGAGCAGCCGGTCGTGGAGTATACCGCTTCGATGGTGCTTCTTGGCTTCTTTATACTGCTGATGATGGCCTGGCGAGCGACTTGGTTAGCGATATTGCATCCGCCACCGATGGATCATTATGGTTTGGGACCACAAATGGTATTTCACATTTCGATGACAACGAATGGACTACCTACACTGTCGCTGATGGATTGGCCGACAGTGTAATCCATGCTCTTGCAGTGAGTGCAGATGGAAATCTATGGGTTGGGACCGACAAAGGCGTCTCGCAGTTCGACGGCGAAACCTGGACTACTTATACCGTCAAGGATGGTCTGGCCAATGACAATGTTGATACCGTCACGGCTGCCGCTGATGGCACGCTGTGGTTTGGAACGGTTGGATACGGTTATGCCGGAAGCTGTGGGCCAGAAGGGGGTTGTGGAGTCTCTCACTTCGATGGTGAATCGTGGATTACCTATACGCGCGCTGATGGTCTTGCTAGGGATAGAGTGCAGGCTATTGCTGTAGACGCGGATAGTGAAGTATGGTTTGGCACTTGGGGCGGGGTATCCCATTTTGATGGTCAATCTTGGACTACCCATACCATGAGCGATGGACTAAGCAATGTGGTGAATAGTCTCGTAATCGGGCCTGACGGTTATCCGTGGATTGGAACCCAAGGCGGTATCTCACACTTCGATGGTGAGAAGTGGAACGCTTATTTCATCGCAAATAGCCTGGCCCAGAACAGAGTGAGTTCTATCGGGGTGACTGATGATGGCGCACTATGGTTTGAAGTCGGAGATGGAGCAGGGGTTGCCGGTTGGACCTGGGCCGTATCCCGTTTCGATGGCGAGTCGTGGACTACCTTTCTTGTTGGTGACGAACTGAAAAGCGACTGGTCACAATCGTTCGTGGTTGCGAATGACGGTGCGCCGTGGTTCCAGAGGCCCGGTGGGATATCGAGGTTTGATGGCGAGTCGTGGGGAACTACTTATACAGTCGATGATGGCTTGGCAAGCCTTGCAGTAAAAGCAGTGGCAGCAGAGCCTAATGGCACGCTGTGGTTCGGAACATATGGCAATGGCGTTTCTCGCTTTGATGGTGAATCTTGGACAACCTACACCGTCAATGATGGCTTGACAAGCAATTACGTGTCAGACATAGCATTGGCTCCGGACGGCACACTGTGGTTGGCGACTGCCAACGGGGTATCACATTTTGATGACGAGTTGTGGGTTGCCTATAACAATGATGCTGGCATTGTCGGTAATGGGGCCGCTATCGAAGTCACATCGGATGGAACGGTGTGGTATGGGACGCTTGGCCAAGGGCTTTATAGATTCGATGGCAAGACATGGACAAAATCCACTAATCCCGATGGATCACTAGGCGATTTTGTGAATGCAATCAAAGAGGGACCTGACGGTACGTTGTGGCTTGGTACCACTCACGGCCTGTCTCGGTTTGATGGGCAGTCGTGGACTACTTACGATGCTCGTGATGGGTTACCATGTAGAATGGTTGAGTCTATAGCGGTGGAATCTGATGGTACACTATGGTTTGGAACCTGTGCTGGCGCGTGGCATTGCCAGCAGATGGATTGAACTTCATTCACCAGGGGCGGTTTTCATTCACCCAAAAGGCCAAAGCCTATGACCGAACAATTCTTTGAAAAACCCATCCTCAACTCGCCCTACACCTACCCCAGGCGCCATTGGGAACTGGACGAGGACGGCCAGCCCACCCAGCGCATCCTCGACTTCCGCCGCCCCGCCGATTTCATCACCCCCGTCCCCAAGCCCAAGAAGCGCCGCCGCTCCGACGCCGTGCAGGCCAGCTTCACCTTTGGCGAGGGCTTCACTACCACCG
This sequence comes from Chloroflexota bacterium, assembly GCA_029555965.1. Lineage (GTDB taxonomy): Bacteria > Chloroflexota > Anaerolineae > B4-G1 > SLSP01 > JAKQHY01. The sequence continues at coordinate 25,307 of JAKQHY010000034.1, forward strand.
TGGATGGTGAGGTGCAAACCTACAACCCCACCGAATTCATCCAGGGCGTGCGCCAGCAAGTCGAGCAGTGGCGCGCCCTGCCCAACCCCCAGGACTGGAAAGTCACCCCCGAAACCGCCCGCCTGCTCCAACACTGGCGCACCCATCCCTTCCAGGGCGTCCGCCCCTTCTTCTGCCAGATCGAAGCCGTCGAAACCGCCATCTGGCTCACCGAAGTCGCGCCCCAACTGGGCAAGCGCGGCCAGACCTTCCTCGATCACCTCCAGAGCGCCAACGACCAGGCCAATCCCGAACTCCTGCGCATCGCCTTCAAGCTGGCCACCGGCGCCGGGAAAACGATGGTGATGGCCATGATCATCGCCTGGCAGACCATCAACGCGGTGCGCCACCCGCAGAGCCATCGCTTCACGCGCGGCTTCCTCATCGTCGCGCCCGGCATCACCATCCGCGACCGGCTGCGCGTGCTCTACCCGCACGATCCCGACAGCTACTACGCCGGCCGCGAGCTGATCCCCGCCGATCTGTTGCCCGATCTGGGCCGCGCCAAAATCGTCATCACCAACTTCCACGCCTTCAAGCTGCGCGAACGGATGCAATTGGCCGCCGGCAACCGCAAGCTCCTGCAGGGCCACGGCCCCGAGCTCAATACGTTGGAGACCGAAGGCCAGATGCTCCAGCGCGTGATGCCCGACCTGATGGGGCTGAAGAACGTCCTGGTGATCAACGACGAGGCGCATCACTGCTACCGCGAGCGCCCCGATAACGCCGATCTCGACGACTTGAGCGGCGATGAGAAGCAGGCGGCCCAGGAAGAAAACGAGGCCGCCCGCGTCTGGATCACCGGCATCGAGACGGTAAAGCGCAAACTGGGCGTCAACAACGTCTTCGACCTCTCCGCCACGCCCTTCTTCCTGAGCGGCTCCGGCTACGTCGAAGGCACGCTCTTCCCCTGGGTGGTCAGCGACTTCTCCTTGATGGACGCCATCGAGTGCGGCATCGTCAAGCTGCCCCGCGTGCCGGTCTCCGACAACATCCCCGGCGGCGATATGCCCAAATTCCGCAATCTCTGGGAGAACATCCGCGACAAGATGCCCAAGGCCGGCCGGGGCAAGACCTCCGGCGACCTGGACCCGCTCAGCCTGCCCGCCGAGCTGCAAACTGCGCTCCACGCGCTCTACGGCCACTACGAAAAAACCTTCAAGAGCTGGAGCGAGGCCGGCATCGCCGTCCCCCCGGTCTTCATCGTCGTCTGCCAGAATACCTCGATCTCCAAGCTCGTCTACGACTTCATCTCCGGCTTCCACCGCCCCGGTCCGGCGGGCGACGACGTTTACCACGAAGGCCGCCTGGCGCTCTTCCGCAACTTCGACGAGCGCGGCAACCGCCTGGCGCGCCCCAACACGCTGCTCATTGACAGCCACCAGCTCGAATCCGGCGACGCCCTCAACCCGGACTTCCGCGCGATGGCGTCCGACGAAATCGAGCGCTTCCGCCGCGAAATCGTCGAGCGCAGCGGCGACTTGACTGCCGCTGACGCCATCACCGACCAGGACTTGCTGCGCGAGGTGATGAACACCGTCGGCAAGATCGGGCGGCTGGGCGAGCCGGTGCGCTGCGTCGTCTCCGTTTCGATGCTTACGGAAGGTTGGGACGCCCAGACCGTCACCCACGTCCTGGGCATCCGCGCCTTCGGCACGCAATTGCTCTGCGAACAAGTCGTCGGGCGCGCGCTGCGCCGCCAGTCCTACGACCTCAACGAGGAAGAGCTCTTCGATGTCGAGTACGCCGATGTGCTCGGCATCCCCTTCGATTTCACCGCCCGCCCGGTGGTGGTGAAACCCGGCCCGCCGCAGGAGACCATCGCCGTCCACGCCGTCCGCCCTGAGCGCGATCCCCTGGAGATTCGCTTCCCGCGCGTCACCGGCTACCGCGTGGAACTGCCCACCGAACGGCTCACGGCGCACTTTGACCAGGATTCCGTGCTCGAACTGAACCCCCACCTCGTCGGGCCCTCCGTCACCCACAACCAGGGCATCATCGGCGAGGGCGTGAATCTGACCGTAGCGCATCTCGGCGAGATTCGCCAGACCACCGTCATCTACCACCTGACGAAATACCTGCTCTACACCCACTATCGCGACCCCGGCGAAGAGCCCAAGCTCCACCTCTTTGGCCAGCTCAAGCAGATCGCCCGGCAATGGCTGGAGGGCGGCTACCTGCACTGCACCGGCGGAACCTACCCCGCGCAACTGCTCTACCAGGAAATCGCCGCGATGGCCTGCGAACGCATCAAGGCCGCGATCACGGCGGCGATGGTGGGCGACCGTCCCATCAAAGCCATCCTGGACGCCTACACCCCCGCCGGCTCCAGCGCCTACGTCAACTTCGCCACCTCCAAAGCATCCAAGAAGACCCGCTGGAAGACCGACCCGCGCCGCTGCCACGTCAACTGGATCATCTGCGACAGCGATTGGGAAGCCGAATTCTGCCGCGTCGCTGAAAGCCACCCCCGCGTCAAGGCTTACGTCAAAAACCAAAGCCTGGGGCTGGAAGTCCCCTACCTCTACAAAGCCATCCCGCGCACCTACATCCCCGACTTCATCGTGAAAATTGACGACGGCCGCCCCGATCCCCTCAACCTCGTCGTCGAAATCAAAGGCCTGCGCGGCGAAGACGCCAAAGACAAAGCCAACACCATCCGCACCTACTGGATTCCCGGCGTCAACAACCTCGGCTCCTTCGGCCGCTGGGCGTTTGCCGAGTTTACCGAGGTTTTTGAGATTGAAGCTGAATTTAACAAACTCATAGAATCGCTATCATCATCGTAATCGCTATCGTAATCGTAATCGTAATCGGATTTCGATCTCGATTACGATTACGATTACGATTACGATTACGATTGGAGGGGAAATGGTTGTTTTCAATCACGAAAAGCTCGACGTTTACCGCGCCGCGCTGGATTATGTTGCCTACGTTTACCGCCTCGCCCCCCGGCTGACCGGCAACCATCGCCACGCGCGCGATCAACTGCTGCGCGCGTCGCAGTCAATTCTTCTCAACATTGCCGAGGGCAACGGCAAAACCAGTCCGGCCGATCGGCAACGCTTTTTTGAAATCGCGCGCGGCTCTGCGTTGGAATGCGCCGCGATTCAGGACGTTCTCGAAGTGGGCGGAATCTTGCCCCCAAAGGAAAATGAGCAGCCCAAAGAACTGCTTGCTCGCATCGTCGCAATGCTTTCCAAAATGCACTAGAAAATCGTAATCGTAATCGTAATCGGCATCGTAATCGGATTTTTTCGATTACGATTACGATTACGATTACGAATTACGAATAACGAACTAAACAATCGTAATCGGCATCGTAATCGTAATCGGATTTCGATCTCGATTACGATTACGATTACGATTACGATTACGAATTACGAATAACGAACTAGCAATCGTAATCGTAATCGGCATCGTAATCGTAATCGGATTTCGATCTCGATCTCGATTACGATTACGATTACGATTATGATGATTGGGATGGGAGGAAAAATGGCTCGTAAACAACCGAAAACGATCGAAACCCTCAAACACCCCGACGCCGCCCGGCTGAATATTCCCACCGCCGAGCACCAGGCGGTGATGACCGAGGCCGAGAAGACCCCGATCCGGCTCGCCTACGAACGCCGCAACCGCGACCTCGACCCGCAGCTCGTCTGGCGCGGCAAAGACGAACAGGACTGGTCCGACCTCGTCGTGCCCGCCCCGCCGCTCTACATCCAGGAGAAAATCCAGCCCAAAGTGCTCATTGACGATCTGCTTCGCCAGAGCACGGCCCGCGCCCAGGCCGATCTTCCCCAACAATTTGACATGTTCGCCGATTTCAACGGCCTGCCCGCCGGCGCGGACGCCACCGAATTCTACCGCCACGAAGGCAACTGGACCAACCGCATGATCCTCGGCGACAGCCTGCAGGTTATGGCCAGCCTGGCCGAGCGCGAGGGCCTGCGCGGCCAGGTGCAGTGCATCTACCTCGACCCGCCCTACGGCATCAAATTCAACTCCAACTTCCAATGGTCCACCACCAGCCGCGACGTGAAAGACGGCAAAGGCGACCACATCACCCGCGAACCGGAGCAAGTCAAAGCCTTCCGCGACACCTGGCGCGACGGCATCCACTCCTACCTCACCTACCTGCGCGATCGCCTCACCGTCGCCCGCGACCTCCTGGCCGATTCCGGCTCCATCTTCGTGCAGATCGGGGATGAGAACGTGCATCGCGTGCGGGCTTTGATGGAAGAGATTTTTGGAGAGGATAATTTCGTTTCGTTAATATCATTCAAGAAAACGACGGCTTTAACTTCCGAATACCTTTCTAACCCCTTCGATTATATTGTTTGGTTTGCGAAGAACCGCAGCGCAACGAAATATCGCAGCATACTGGTTGACAAGGGATACGAGAGTGATTTGAGTTTCTACAGTTACATCGAGGAAACAGTTGGCGCTCGTCGAAGATTACTTCCGGGAGAAACTCCTGACCCACAATCGATTTATTCTGTTGGAGATTTAACCAGCAGTCATGACTATAGTGAAGGAAAAACCCCCTTTAAGTTTCAAGGTCGAGAATTTTCCCCTCCTCGTAGATTTTGGACCACCTCGCCCAAAGGCATGCTCCGACTCTCAAGAGCAAATCGCATTCACGAAAGTTCAGACTCAATTCGTTTTGTTCGGTTTTTGAGGGATTATCCCGTTCAACCTTTAGCATCAAATTGGACTGATACATTGACAGGGCAATACAGTGATCCTCGACTTTATGTGGTTCAGACTGCCACGAAAGTCATCCAACGTTGCGTCCTCATGACCACCGACCCCGGCGACCTCGTCCTCGACCCGACCTGCGGCAGCGGCACCACCGCCTACGTCGCCGAACAATGGGGTCGCCGCTGGATCACCGTTGACACCTCCCGCGTCGCCCTGGCCCTGGCCCGCGCCCGCATCATGGGCGCGCGCTACCCCTACTACCTCCTGGCGGACTCCAAAGCCGGGCAACAAAAAGAAGCCGAAATCACCCGCAGTCTCCCTTCCGCCGCGCCCACCTACGGCAGCCTGCGCCACGGCTTCGTCTACACCCGCGTCCCCCACATCACCCTCAAATCCATCGCCAACAACGCCGAAATTGACGTCATCTGGGAACAATACCGGCAAACCCTCGAACCGCTGCGCGAACAACTCAACGCCGCGTTGGGGACGGCTTGGGAGGAGTGGGAAGTGCCACGTGAGCTGCCGGAGAATGACAAATCACGGGTTGTGAATGACGATAACGATTACGATAACGATTACGATTACGATCAGAAATTGAGCGTTGAGGGGTTGCACGCGCAGTGGTGGGAGGCGCGGATTGCGCGGCAGAAGGCGATTGATGCTTCGATTGCGGCGCACGCCGATCAGGAATACCTCTACGACCGGCCCTACGAAGACAACAAAATCGTGCGGGTGGCCGGGCCGTTCACCGTCGAAAGCCTCTCGCCGCACCGCATCCTCATCGTAGACGAAAACGAGGAATTGCGGGCGGTGGGGAAGTTTGTGGGGGAGAAGGGGAGCGATTACGATTACGATAACGATAGCGATTACGATTTTGGGGGGATGATTTTGGAGAATTTGCGGGTGGCGGGGGTGCAGCAGGCGCACAAACAAGACCGCATCACCTTCACCGCTCTCACCGGCTGGCCCGGCGATTACATTTGCGCCGAAGGCCGCTACCGCGAAGGCGAGAACGCCGCCGAGCGGCGCGCCGGCATCTTCATCGGCCCCGAATTCGGCACCGTCTCGCGGGCAGACCTCGTCGCCGCCGCGCGCGAAGCCGCAGACGCCGGCTTCGACGTCCTCATCGCCTGCGCCTTCAACTACGACGCCCACTCCGCCGAATTCGAGAAGCTGGGCCGCATCCCCGTCCTCAAAGCCCGGATGAATGCAGAACTCCACATGGCCGATGCCCTCAAAAGCACCGGCGGCGGGAATTTGTTTGTGATTTTTGGGGAGCCGGATATTGAGATTATTCGGGGGGGGAAGAGCGATTACGATAGCGATTACGATTACGATTACGAATCAGGATTGGGGGGGGAGATGATTCGGGTGCGGATTCGGGGCGTAGACGTTTTCCACCCCCAATCCGGCGAAGTCCGCTCCTCCGGCCCGGAAGGCATTGCCTGCTGGTTCATAGACACCGACTACAACGAAGAAAGCTTCTTCGTCCGCCACGCCTACTTCCTCGGCGCCAACGACCCCTACCAGGCCCTCAAAACCACCCTCAAAGCCGAAATAGACGCCGAAGCCTGGGAAAGCCTCCACAGCGACACCTCCCGCCCCTTCCCCAAACCCACCACCGGCCGCATCGCCGTCAAAGTCATCAACCATTTGGGGGATGAAGTGATGAAGGTGTTTAACGTGTCGTAAATCGTCATCGCAATCGTCATCGTCATCGTAATCGAATCTTTTCGATTTCGATTGCGATTGCGATGTAGAAAGGTAAACTGTCGTCCTCAGCGCGGAATAACACCCTACCCATCAAGGAGGCCACCACCTATGACCTGGAAACCCAGCCCTGAACCGACCCGGTATGACCGGGAGCGCGTAGCGCGCCTTCAACCGTTAAAGGAGGCGGTGGCGCGCTTGCGCCTGCCGCTACTCCGCATCCGCAAGCTCAACGGCCTTCTCAACGCGCTGGAGATGCAAATCGAGGACGGCGGCGACAGCCCGGAGGTCAACCAACACCTGCTGGACGCGCTGCGCGCCGCGCTTTTGCACCAAGTGACGGAACGCGAGGCGCGGCCCGCGCTCAAGGCATTGGACGCCTTCGCCCAGAGCGAGGCGCGGCGTTGGGAACAAGTCCGGGCTGGGACGCTCCCGCCCATCGTCCTGATGCCGGAAGAGGAACTGGACGACTTGATGCAAGAAGGCTACACGCTGCTGGAAGCCCGGCAGCAAATCCCCGCCGTAGACCGCTGGCTAGAGGTCTGGGAGCGCATCAAACAACTGGCGACGCCGGCCATGCGCACCGCGGAAGCCTTCGACGCCGCCTATCCAATGCTGCAAAGCGTCTTCAACTGGTGCAGCGACCTGGAGATGGAACTCCACAACGCCGGGCTGGACGATCCGGCCTATTTCACCCACCTGATCCGGTACGTGGACGAATTCCTTGCCCAATTCCCCGCCGAAGACGCGAACCGTTATGTGAACATGCTGCGCGCCAAAGGCGAAGCGCTGTGGGAGCTGGGGCAACAGGCCGAAGCGGAAGCCGTGTATCGGGACTTGATTGCGCGCTATCCCGACGAAGGCTGGGCCTACATCGGGTGGGCCGATGAATATTACCTGCCTTACAAACGTCCGCAGATGTATGAACCGGCGGAGGCGCTCTTGTTGCAGGCCTTGGCGCGGCCCACCCTCAACGACCGGGGCGACGTGTTGGATCGGCTCATCGGCCTGCATGAACGGTGGGGCAAACCGCAGCAGCAAGCACACTACACGGCAGAACTGGACAAATGGCGCCAGCAGCAAACGCCAGAAATCCGGCCGATGCCGTCATTCCGGTTCGCCCCCACTTCCCTGGACGCTGCGAATCCCAAGACGCCGCCGCTGCATCTGCGCCGCAACGACCCGTGCTGGTGCGGCAGCGGCAAGAAATACAAGCACTGTCACATGCACAGCGATCAGGCGGGGAAACGCTGAAAGGCGATCACTCCCCCCACGCCACCCGCTCCGTCGCCGCCTGCAAATCCGCCTGACTGGGCGTGACGTAGCGCCGCGTCGTATTCAGATTCGCGTGACCCAGCAACGCCGCCACCTTCTCCAGCCCCACGCCGGCGTCCACCAGATTCTTCGCAAAACTGTGCCGCAGCGTGTGCGGACTCACTTGCGCCAGCCCGGCACGCCCCGCCAATTCCCGCACCCGCTCCGAGATGGCGCGCTCGGATAGGGCGCCGCCTTTCTGCGACAGAAATAACGAGGGGGAGAGGGGGTGAGAGGGAGAGGGGGAGACGGTTTCTCCCTTTCTCCCCCTCTCCCCCTCTCCTTGTCCCCCCCTCGCATTTCGTGCGTCCAGCCACGCCTGCAACGCCTCCCGCGCATCCTTGTTCAAGGGCACGTTGCGCGCCTTCCGGCCTTTCCCCTGCCGGACTTGCACTTCCCCCGACCGTCCGTTGAGCGTCACGTCGTCCACCTGCAAGGCGGCTGCCTCGGCTAGCCGCAGCCCAGTGTTGAGCAGCAACGCCAGCAGCGCGTAGTCGCGGCGCGGCCACAGCGCGCCGGGATGCGCCGGATCGCCGTTGGCGCGCAGCGCGCCCAGTTGCACCTCTTCGCGGGCGGCGCGGAGCAGCGCGTACTGCTCGGCCTGCGTGAGCCAGCGCGGGGCCGGCTCTACCTGCTGCATCGGCTTGACGCCCTGCGTGGGATCGTCCGCCGCTTGCGCCGTGACCTGCCCCCAGCGGGCGAAGGCGCGCAGCGCGGTCAGGTGCTGGTTGACGGTCGCCGGTTGGCGGCGCCGCTCCTCGACGAGGTACTGGCGGTAGCGGCGCACGTCCAGCGGCGTGAGGCGCGCCGGATCGAGACCCGCCCTGGTCTGTTTCTCAAACCAGGCCGCGAACTGCGTCAGCGCCGTGGTGTACCCCCGCACCGTCAACGGCGCGCGATCCTGGGTCGCGAGCCAGTCCCCGAAGGCAGTGATTACATTATCGGACGTTTTTTGCCACTTAACCCCTCCGAAAATGGCTGATAAGGGTGGTTTTCACGGAAATAACGGCTTACAAGACTTAGTATAGGCCAATTTTAGAACAAAATCTCCGCTTATCAAACTTATTTTTTTGGAAGGAATTTTTCAGTAGGAGACAGTTGCAGACAGTTGAAGATACGGCTATACTTTAGGGAATGATTGGACAACCGTTGTTGACTACCTGAAGGAATAACTGGAGAACCCTCATGGATGGATTTTCTGGTTCAGGCTGGCGCCGTGATTGACCTGAACGCACTTAAAGGGTCTGTAAAAATATAACTTCCCGTTCAATCTACGCAGTTTGGGCGGGTGAACGCGGGGAAATGGTGTAGTTCCATTGCGGACACACCGCGTGATGGTGGATGGCAACGCTGCCATCTCCGTATCCGGCACTTTCACACCTGTTTCATAAGTTTGACTCTCCTGAAAAAAACTGGAATTTTCACAACGGGACTACGATATACAGGCGCTTTGCAATCGAATACCACTGCATATAGTTGGTTTCGACGTGAAAATCCCGTTTTTGACCTTTTTTCAGGGGAGTGATCTCTGCGTGCTCTGCGTACTCCGCGGTGAAAATTCTTGCACATCAGGCAAGAATTTCATCGGTAAGATACTAATGCTTGCTACCGCGCGCCCGACCGCCGGACAAAATTCCCCAGCCGCAGGCCCCAAGACAGGCGATGAAGGCCAGTACACCCAACGCAGACGAGAAGGGATTCCCGGTCGCCGGCAGCAAAATCACGGTCAGGGTTGCGGTAGGCGTGGGTTCGAACGTTGTAGGCGTTGCAGTCGGCGAGGTGGGCGCCGGGGTTGCGGTGGGCGGAGGGGGCGGCGTGGGTGCCGGGGTGGTCGGGCATGGCGTGATCGGGGCGGCGGTGCGGGGCAGAGGCGTGGGACGTGCGTCCTGCGCGAAGCCTTGCTCGGCAACCGTCGGGGTTGATCCTAGGCTGGCTACGAACCCGATGAGCAGCAGCAGCGTACTGACCACCATCCAACTACGTCGAACTGATATAAGATGAAAGTTCATAGGAGTCTCCTTTCAGGAACTTTGTCGGGCCTTGCATAAAACCAAGGTTTTTTCACCGCAGCGATCGCTGCGGACGCTGAATTTCTATACAGTAGTTACGCAGTTGCCCCAGGTGGGACGCACTTAGGCGGCTTCACAGCGCATTTGTCGCGTAAATCCAACATTTTGGCTGTTTTAAGTGCGTCCCACCTTAACCGCGTAACTACTATCTACACAATCCTCAGTAATCGCTACAGTCTCTGCGATAAATTTTCGCGCGCTCGCGTTACTCTTGTTTGTCACAGTTACGGGCGACGCAGGACGTTGCTCCGTATTTGAGGCGCGGGGCACACCTGCTGCCTCCCCGCCGGACACATCACCGGTACGCTGACCGGGCCATAGACGTTGTTGGTCTCATCGGCTTCCCAAATCCCGCCGTAGGTGGTGGTGCTGCTGTACGAGTCCACTTGCGCGTAGAGGATGTGCGGGCCGAAGCAGTTGAAGTAGCCGGGCCAATCGCTGTAATCGGCGGCATAGGCCAACGAAGTGAGTGTGATCTGTTCCCCAGGCGCGAGCGATTGCGTCACCCACCACGCCAGCCCGTATTGACTACCCACCACATCCCAGGTCTGGTTAACCTGCGGCGGCATCAATGTGGCATCGGGATCAATATACAAATCCACCCAGAACGGCCCGGCGGTGGGCAGTCCCCCAATGTTTTCGATCACGATGGTGATGGTCGCCGGTTGGTTTACCAACAACCCCGCCGGGCTGACCGTCACACTACGCACGATCAGATCGGGGGGCAGTTGGCGCAGAATGAGGGGCAGGTAAATATTGCGAGCGACCGCATTGCGAGCGAACGTCGCCGTGATGGTATGGTCGGCGGTGACGTTGACGAAGGTGTAACTCGCCAGCGCCCCCTGCGAGACGCCGTCCACGCCCACGTCCACGATGTGATAGCCGGTGTTGGCGGCGATGGTGAACGCCTGACTGCCGCCGTGCGCCACCGTCTGCGGCGTCCCCGGCGTGATGCTCCCGTCCGCCCCCGCCGTCGGCGTGATGACATAGGTGTTGAGCGCGAACGTCGCCGTCACAGCCTTGTGTCCATCCATTGTAAGTGCGGCGGGATTTACGCTACCGGTAACATCACCCGTCCAACCGGCGAATGTCCAGCCGCCGGTCGGCGTCGCGCTCAGATCGGCCTGAGTACCGGCGAGATAGGCGCGCGCGCCCACGCCAGGGGTGACGACGCCGCTGCCGACAAGGTGCATGGTGAGGGTGTAGTACGTCGGCGGCGTGTTCAAGAAGGTCGCCGTGACGACCTGATGCGCATTCATCGTGACCGTCGTCTGCGTGAGCGCCCCGCTTGCGGCCCCGCTCCACTGCCCGAAGTACCACCCGGAGGCAGGAATCGCCATCAACATCACCACGTCGCCATGCAAGTAAGTCGTCTGGCTTGGCACGCGCGTCACATTGCCCAATCCCACAATAGCTACATCCAGAGCATAACGATTCAAAGCGAACGTCGCCGTGATGGTATGGTCGGCGGTGACGTTGACGAAGGTGTAACTTGCCCGCGCCCCCTGCGAGACGCCGTCCACGCCCACGTCCGCGATGTGATAGCCCACATTCGCCGCAATCGTGAACGCCTGACTGCCGCCGTGCGCCACCGTCTGCGGCGTCCCCGGCGTGAGGCTGCCCCCCGTCCCCGCCGTCGGCGTGATGATGTAGGTGTTGAGCGCGAACGTCGCCGTGATCGTGTGGTCGCTGGTGACATTGACGAAAGTGTAGCTCGCCAGCGCGCCCTGCGAGACGCCATCCACGCCCACGTCCAGGATGTGGTAGCCCGTAGCCGCCGCGATGGTGAACGCCTGATCGTCGCCGTGCGCCACCGTCTGCGGCGTCCCCGGCGTGAGGCTGCCCCCCGTCCCCGCCGTCGGCGTGATGACGTAGGTGTTGAGCGCGAACGTCGCCGTGATCGTGTGATCGCTGGTCACGTTGACGAAGGTGTAGCTCGCCAGCGCGCCCTGCGAGACGCCGTCCACGCCCACGTCCAGGATGTGGTAGCCCGTAGCCGCCGCGATGGTGAACGCCTGATCGGCGCCGTGTACCACCGTCTGCGGCGTCCCCGGCGTGAGGCTGCCCCCCGTCCCCGCCGTCGGTGTGATGACGTAGGTATTGAGCGCGAACGTCGCCGTGATCGTGTGGTCAGCGGTGACGTTGACGAAGGTGTAACTTGCCAGCGCCCCTTGCGAGACGCCGTCCACGCCCACGTCCGCGATGTGATAGCCCACATTCGCCGCAATCGTGAACGCCTGACTGCCGCCGTGCGCCACCGTCTGCGGCGTCCCCGGCGTGAGGCTGCCCCCCGCGCCCGCCGTCGGCGTGATAATATAGGTCGGGGGACTCTCATACGCGCCGCTGTCGCACGCGCCGCCCGCAGGTTGGGGCCGCGCAGTTCCTCGCTGGTCACTGGTAATGGTTGTGTCGCAGCCATTAGTCCCGTTAGGCACACGATCTTGCGCCGGACTGCCGATGAGGAGGGCATGCGTCCAGGTGGGGCCGCCGTTATCTTGCGCCGTCCCGATCAGCGGGTCGCTGCCCGTGAGGTTGCCGGTCGTGTCGCCAGCAATGGTGCAGCCGGTGTCATTTTGTATCAGGTTGTAGCCCTGGGAGGTTAAGGGTGTAACGCTTCCATCTATCGTAAAACAATCCGGCCCTTGCCCGCTGCGGTCAGTGTTGTGCGCGATGAGCGTGCTGGCGACATTAAAAGTGCCGCCCCAGTCTGCAATATACACACCGCCGCCGCCGACCCCGTCGTTATCGCTGTCGGCGGTGTTATAGGCAATCGTCGCGTAGGAAAGCGTCATAGCCATATCACGGAAATAAATGCCGCCGCCGTCAGTGGCCGAACGGTTGCCGGAAAACGTGCTGTTGGTGATCCACGCCGTGCCATTGATGTGGGCCAGTCCGCCGCCGCCGGTCCCGTCGGCGCTGGTGGCGGTATTGCTGACAAATGTGCTGCCCGCAATGCTCAGGTCGCCGTTGCTGCTGACGCCACCGCCGCTGCCCCATTGGCCGGTGGCCTGGTTGCCGGAAAAGGTGCTGTCGTGGATGGTCAGTAGTACAGGAAAACCACCATCCTGCCGGGTGGCGATGCCGCCTCCTTCATAACCGACATTATCGGCGAAGACACTACGATGGATGGTGACCAGGCTGTCCGCCGCATCCCCGCCCCCGCCGGCGTACAAGCCCCCGCCGCCAAAGTTATCAGGACATGAGTTCCGGGTCAACGTGCTGTCGTTGATCGTAAGCGCGCCATAGGTAGCAATCCCGCCGCCCCTGGCGATGCTGGCATTATCGGCGATGGTCGCGTTGTTTAGGGTCAACACGCCGCCGGCGTTATAGATAGCACCGCCTTCGTCGGCCACGCCGTGCTGCAATGTCAGGTTTTCCAGGGTCAGATCGCCGTCGTCGGCGATGTGAAAGAGACGAAACTCGTCGGGATCGGCTACATCGCGTCGGATGGTCGAGCCCGCGCTGCCGGCCTGAATGACGATAGCCGAGGTGATGCTCGGCAGGCCGTTATTGCCGTCGGTCGCGTTGTCTATCTCGTCGAGCGTATAGACGCAGCCCTCGGCTAAGGTGATTGTGTCCGCTTCCCCATTCCCATTGGCGGCATTGATGGCCGCGATGAGCGCGGCCACATCCCCCACGCCGCCGAGACAACTGCCGGTCAGGTCGAAGTTGGCGGCCTGTACCTTGAAGGCGGTGGGAAGGAATAAGGTGAAGAGGAGCAAGGCGACACAGCTCAGCACGATGACAAACATTAACGCCCTTTTATGAACCATAAACCCTTGATCCAGTAGCAAGTTCTTCATAGAAGTCCTCCTTGAAAATAGCCGCTAAAGCGGCGGATGAAAAGGGGGCGTTTTCGCGGGCGGTACCCCGCCCGCGAAAATACCGCTTTAACCTCCGACCCTCAGTACCATCTGGCTACACCTCGCCCGCCAACTCACGCAGCACCCCGAAGAAGTGCTCCGCAGCAAAGCCGGCCGGGAGAACGGCGTCTGCACCGCCTTCCCAGGCGCAGCGCGCCTGGGCCGTTGTATGCACCAAAACACAACAACGGACGGGCGGCCAGGCCGCTTTGATCTGTCGCAGCCTTTGCCAGCTCCCGGCGTCGACCAGACCTACATCCAGCAAAAGCACCCGGGGTTGAACCTGCGGGATGAGCCGCAAAGCGTCTGCGCCGTCATCCGCCTGGCGGATGGCGACCTGGAGGCCACTGGCTTGCAACAACACATGCAGGCCATCGCGCAGGCGTCCCGGCGGCGCGACGATGAGTACGGAAAGGCAGGTAAATGGCGTATTCATAGCAGTATAGTTTACGATGAGTCAGGCGGGACGCACTTGTGCATCCCACCTGAAATAGCTAAAAGTTCCGCATCACCAACGGCAGGTAGATGGGTTGCGTGGTCTCGCTCTCGGCGACGACTGTGATGGCGCGCGTGGCGTCCACGGTGACGCCGCACGGATTCGCCACCGTCACGGCGACATTTTTGAGGCCCTCTGCGCTCCAGGTGAAGGCCGCCGTGTCCGTCAAGACACCCTCCGTCGTGATGACGTGGCTTTGCGATGTCAGGTCGGTGGCCGTCCAGGTGTAGGTGAGCGGGAAGGTCGGGAGCAACTGGTTCGTATTGCTGATCGGCGTCACCGTCGCCACGAAGGTCGCCGTGCTGTTGAGCGTGACCGTCGCCTGGCCCGTCATCTGCACGTCGCCCAGCGGGACGCACAGCATCGCTGCCACGCGCAGCGTCCAGAGCGACGGCCAATCCGAGTAGCCCACGGCATTGAAGGCGCGCACTCGCCAGGTATGATCGCCCAAGTCTAGCGTCGTAGCCCAGGTTGTGCCGGTGGTGGTGATGACGTTGCCGTCCACTTCCAGGTTGTAGCCGTCCGGCGCGTCGCTGCCGGGATTCGGCGCCCAGCGCAGCGTGAGCGCGCGCGTCGTCGTGATCGTGCCATCGGGCGGCGCGAGCAGCGCCGGCCCGCCGGCGGATGACACGGCTCCGGTCGCCGCCAACACGATAGAAAGGCACACGATAAGCGCTATCACGCCCTGCGACCGACATGAATATTTCATGGATGACTCCCTGGCACGATGAATGAAAGTGCTTCATTCATGATATGACCAGAGGGCACTGGCGCGCAATGGCCGAAATGCTACTTGGAGGTAGCAAAAATGACCATTTTCAAACTTGGTCGTATGGAGGATTTATGGAGGCGTGAAATCTACTATTCGAGTTCGGCCCAACCCTGACGGAGGGCGTACAGGGCGGCCTGGGTGCGGTTGGCGAGGTGCAGCTTGGCGAGAATGTTGCCGACGTGCTTGGCGACGGTGCGCTCCTGAATGTGCAGCGCGGCGGCGATTTCGTCGTTGGACATGCCGCGCGCGATGAGACGCAGTGTCTCCAGCTCGCGCTCCGAAAGGGCTTCCGGCGCAGGCTGCTCCGCCGCCGGTTGGTGTAACTCTTGCAGAACTTTGACGGCGATGGCGGGATCCAGCGACACGCGCCCCTGCGCCACGTCGCGGATGGCGCTGAGGAGTTGGTCGTGGGTGGTGTCTTTGAGCAAATAGCCCAGCGCGCCCGCCTTGATGGCGGCAAAGACTTTCTCATCGTGAGCATAGCTGGTTAACACCAGGATTTGGGCTTGGGGATTGGCCTGTTGGATGGCGGCGATGGCCTGGACGCCGTCCATGCGCGGCATCACCAGGTCCATCAAAATTACATTGGGGCATAATGTCTGCGCCAGGGAGACCGCCTCCTGTCCATCCACCGCGCGCCCGACCAGCGCCATATCCGGTTGCGTTGCCACGATAGCGCCGAGGCCCTCCCGCACAATCACATGGTCATCCACAATCAACACCCGAATCTTTTCCATCTTGACTCCTGCGAAAATAGCACTATTTTTCACGCAAAGGCGCAAAGACGCAAAGTAAAGAACTTAGCGGGCTTTGCGCCTTTGCGTGAAATTTTCATCCCACCGCTGGTGAACCATCGGTTAATAGGGTGCGTTCCTGGATCACTACTTTGATGCGCGTTCCCTGTCCCGGCTGCGTCACAATCTCCAACTCGCCGCCGATTTCCTGCGCGCGCGCCCGCATGTTGAGCAGCCCCATGCCGCCCGGCGGGAGCGCGGCGCGGTCGAAGCCGCAGCCATCATCCACGATTTCGAGCCACACGGCGGCCCCATCTTGCCGCAACGTCACGGTGACGGCGTCCGCGCGCGCGTGGCGCAGCGTGTTGTTCAACGCCTCGCGGGTAATCTGGTACAAGGCCGCTTCAACCGGCGGCGGTAGGTGCAGGCCCTCGTCGGCCAACAGCCGCGCCCGGATAGTCGCGCGGCCTTCCACCGCTGATAACCGCTGGTGGATCGCGCTCACCAGCCCTTCCTGCTCCAGTTCCAGGGGACGGAGTTGGTAGATAAACAATCGCAGTTCCTTCAGCACCTGCCGCGCCGCCTGTCCTATCGCGCTTAACGTGCCGCTTAACGCCGCCGTCGCCCCGGTCTCCAGTTGAAGCTGGCCGGCCTCGGTGAGTGTGACCAGCCCATACAGCGATTGGGTGATGGCGTCGTGCAGATCGCGCCCGATGCGCTGCCGTTCTTCCAACACCGTCGCCTGTTGCCGCAGCCGGTCGCTCTGCAACGCCAGGCCGAGCTGATCGGCAATGGAAGCCAGCAGGGCCACCTCTTCCACATTGAAGGTATGCCCGACGCGCCGCGCCAGACAGATGGCGCCCCAGGTCTCCTCGCCGTTGCGCATGGGAATCATCAACAGCGTCAGGGGATACTTGCCACTCAGGGGGACGGGCAGCCGCGCGTCGTCGGCGGCGTCCGGGATGAGGATGGCGGCGGGGGATGCCAGCGCCCACGCCAGCACCGCCGGAGCCGCGAACCAGGCGCGCAGCCGGGCGACCATCGCCGGCGGGAAATCGGGGGCGGCTAACGCCACCAACGTCGGCGCGGCGGACTCGCGTCCCAGCGCGATAAGGCCGGCCTCCGCCTGCATCGTGGCGACGGTCTGCGCCAGCGATTTCTGCAGCAGCGCGTCGGCGTCAACACTCTGCCCGGCAATGGCCGACACGGCATACAACGCCGACAGATCGCGCGTCCGATCCAGTATTTGTTGTTCCAGGGTGAGATTCAGCGCGGTAATTTGTGCTTCGGCGCGCTGCCGTTCCCCAATCTCAGCGTGCAAGGACGCCGCCATCTGATTGAATGTCTGTGTCAGAAAGCCAATTTCATCCTCATACCGCACCGGCACAGCAATTTCCAGTTGGCCGGCGTTGATTTGCCGGACTCCGGCCAGCAGGTGGTGCAGGGGTTGGATCAAGATTCTCTGCAAGAGCCAGGGTAATCCCACGATGATAAACACACTGCTACCCAAAACCACCAGGATCATCACCCTGGTAGTTTCATGAACCGGGCGGTCGGCTTCCGCCAGGTTAAAACCCACCTCATACTCCAGACCCTCTTCATTAAAGATATATCCCACGTAACGATAATAACTCCCTGGCAGATTACCGGCGTACCGTAAGCGCACCGACCGGGCATAGCGGTGATCCGCGAAGGTGGTTTCTGTAGCGTAATTCCACATGGGCGCGGGACAGGGCGCACCGGCCCGGCGCGCAACCTCTTCCACGCCCAGCGCCTCCAGGTCGAAATCCGGTTGGCGCGCATACCACCAACGCGCCGGGACGCCATCGGAATCCCATGCTACCACATAGGCCACCGCTTCTGGCAGTGCCGGGCGCAAGTCAGGCAGTGCGCGGCGCACAATCTCCACTTGCAGCTCACGTTCCCGTTCGCCCTGGCGCAAAGCGGCATGAATATCCAGTAGTCCCACGCCGCCCAACACGATCAGAATGACAGTCAGGGAGAGTCCTATCAGCTTGAGCGATAACCCGGTGTGGGGGATGGTATATTCCAGGGTGGTATAGAGAATGGCCGTCGCCATCAACAACAGCGAAAGGCCAATGCCGTAGATACTCCACGGCGTTGGCAGCCACCCCTGCACGGACAGAAACGCCGCAATGCCTTGAAACAATCCCAACGACAACGCCAGAGAATAGTTCCGCAGGATTCGCGCCGGGCCTTGGGGCCTCATCAGCGCCGCCCAAACGGCAGCGCGGGCGCGATGTGGGGGCATTGCGGAAACTATGTGCTGCTGCACCCTGATCGTGCGATGCAGCGCCGCGACCAGGGTCGTCACGAAGGCCAGGGGCATGAGGAAGGATACGCGCGCCGGGTTCAGGATGACAAATGAACGGTTGGTGAGGGTATAGTAGACAAACAGGGCATTGACGCCCAATGCTATCCCGCTGAGGCTAACCGACGATACGGCGGCAACCCGAGCTGTACGCGAGTCATCCTTATCCGGCATGTGATAGATGAAGTGCAGCATGGCTGTCATACTCAGGATGGCAAACATATCCGGCGTGAACCAAAACGCGCCGCCCCAGGGCGCTACCGAAGCATTCACAAACAGTCCCAGCATTGCCATGGGAATGCAGCTTAGCGCGCCGATCAAGTACCATGTGGCTGCCGTTTTTCGGGCGAAGGCGACCAGATAGGACACCCCGGCTATCCCCACAATGGACAGGGTAACGCTGATAAAACTGTAAGAATTTAAGAAAATTTGAAAAGAGTTCATCCGATTTGCACCATCTGGCAGTTCTATAAGGATACCTCAGTTGCAGGTTTGTTTCAACTTTGCTTCTCGACCCAGGCGTCGAATTATTCACTACCGATGGTAGAAGCACCAGACGCCCCATCATATCGCCTTATCTTGGATTTCTGGCCCAAAAACAGCCCCAAACCGCCCTGTAACGCCGCTTTTGTCAAGCGATCATTAGACGATTTTGTGGGCATTTGCAGATGGGAGCAGGTGGAACAGGTGACAGATGGGGATAAAGCGTCATAATATGCGGAAAACCTTATGTTTTCAGCGCAAGGTCAGGCCGGGGAGTCTCCCGCTATCTTGGCGATTGTGATGGTATTACAACATATGGAAAGTTTGACTGATCGCCAGGCGGCGGATGCCGTGCGTGGGCGGATTGACTGGAAATACCTGCTGGGCTTATCCTTGATGGATGCGGGTTTTCATTATTCGATCCTCAGCCTCTTTCGGGAACGTTGGCTGGCGGGCAAGAAGCCAACACGGTCGCGCCATGTGCGTGGAGCAGGGCGGTCAGGCGGCCGGCAGCATCATAACTGTGTGTAGTCTGGACACCATTAGGCAGCGTCATCGTGATCAGGCGGACGGCGGGATCGTAGTCGTAAGGGGTCGTGCCGGTGGCCCAGTCGGTGACGCGGATGAGGCGGCCTAAGTCGTCGTGTATTCGTATGCGGTGACGATGGGAACGCTGCCGGGGCGCTGCACCGTGCTGGCGCGCAGCCGGAAGGCAACTCAACAACAGACTCAGCACGATCAGGACATTGCGGGTGTAACGGAATCACATCAGCGCGAACCTTCCTCTGAAGGAGTAATGACTCTCCTGAAAAAAGGGGGGGCTAACCACAAAGGACACGAAGGACACGAAGACAATTCAGGTAAGGCTTAAAATTGTTCACTTTAAACCTCAGTCGTGTAGATTTTGTTAATTCATGCCATAAAATCCTTTGTGTACTTTGTGTCCTTAGTGGTTTTTTCAGTGGAGTCAGTAATTCACCAGTAACCGTTTAGTTTTGTGAGCACTCCGCCTTATCCGCCGCGCTTTTCAGGGCAAAAGAGAGTTTTGGGGTGTTTTTTCGTGGGCGGACGTAGCCCGCCCACGAAAAACATCGCTTTCTCTGCGGCTTTAGCCGCGCCAGCGCGGTTCCGTGCAGTCTGCTTACAAAACTAAACGGATACATCCACCATTGAGAAAGAGAGTACCGGTGGCGCGGTAAAAGCAGGCGGGAGCGATCAGGCAACGGGGCAACGCCAACGTGGGCGGAACAGTCGAGCGTTTTGGGGGTGGTAAACCACGGTCATAGGGTCGCCCACCTTCATCCGCCTGACCATTCGATAGGCGACCGGGTGACGGATCGCGCCAACCCCGGGCAATTCATAGGCCACATAGAACGCGGTGTCGCCGCCCTCTGCGCCTTCAAAGCAAGCGAGGAGCGGCACCGTGGCGGCGATCCCTTCTCTATCCAACCGCCGCGCCTCCCGATATTTCTTTAGCGGAATTCCCAACAAAGCCAAGCACAGTACCCCACTCCCGCCGGGCAAGACAACCGGCCCATAGGCCACTTGGCCGGGAACAAACAGCCTGGAGATTGCGGCCCCCATCAATCCTACCCCTAGTGGGTCATTTGGCGCGTTTATCGCCATTTCTCAAGCGTAAACAATGGCGATTTTCGTGACGACCGACCCACTAGTAGCAGCAGCCCGCCCTGGGCAAAAATAGCTGCGCCGGTTTCCCATGCCGGGGTGAGTTTGAGATACGCGAGTTGGTGCGCCTGCTGCATGAGCGTGGATCGGCCGTTGATCTTCCGGGTCATGCGCACGACTTGCCGGGTAGCTACAGCAGGGACAAAGCAGGCCATGCCGATAAGACTAGCAATGGTTAACCAGAGTGTCCAGTTTTGCGAATCCATCATCATCTCCTACGCGCCCAGTTGATGAGGTTGGCGGGGTATCGTACCAGCGTTTATGTCACATAGTCTGTGAACATGATAAACGCGCTATGTTAACAGGTGA
>JAKQHY010000052.1 GCA_029555965.1 Chloroflexota bacterium
GATGCGCCGCACGGCCTCTGTCTGGTGGCGATGGGGGGTGTAGGGCAGCGACGCCGGATCGTCCACGGCGCGGCGGAATACCCCCGGCGTGCGGGGATGCAATATCCCGGCGGCGACCAGGTCGGCGAAAGGCTCGCCGGCGGCGAAGGGCCGCGAGAGCTGCACGTAGGGCGGCTTCCACAGCAGTGTGCCGTCGGCCAGCCGCTCCCCGATCCACTGCTCGATGCGCGAATTCTGGAAACGCTGGAAGGTCTGGACGTAGGTGCGGTATTGTTCCTGGACGTGGGCGAGGACTTCAAAGGGGTTCATCAACTGGCCTCCGTAAGGGTTAGTAACTTTGTCACTTCCCAGACACACCTTCCCGGAAGCTAAATCAGCTTCCGGGAAGGTGTGAGCTGATAAAAGAATCCATTAAACCTGGCACAATCCGTCGTGTCTTGGTGGTCTACGCGTAGAAGATTCTTCGCAAACAGCGCTCAGAATGACGGAGAACGTCACCCTGAACGGAATCCCGGTGTTGTTCCGGGATGAAGTGAAGGGTCTCTGATGGTGCAAGTTCTAAATTGTTTATCTATGAGTCTTGAAAGAGTCACTCAAGGCAGTGGATGGTTTCAGTTCGATGCGGAACCGGCAATAAAGGCCTGGACATCGCGCAACACCTTTTCGGGAGTTTCTGCTGTAATCAACAAATCGCCGGTATAGGCATCCACATGGATATGGGTGGCGCACCCCTGGCGTCCACGCGAGACCAGCACCGGGACTCGCCACACAGGCCGGTCCCCCGGTACGTACACCGGCTCGCCACCCATCAACAAATTACCCACTTCGCTGACTAACCACGCACTCACCGCGCGCCGCGCCGCCCGCGCCTCTACCGGCGGCTGATGCTGTTGAAGCAGAAATTCGGCAAAGCGCAACACGGTGCGGCTTTCATCGGGCGTTAACTGCACCAAAACGGTTTCCAACTGTTGATAGTTCGTCGCCATTCGTCTGCTCCTTTATGTTTGATCTATATCCATCATATCACAAGTTTCTGATAGCGATGCTTCATCGCCGGCCACAACACTGCTTGTATTTCTTCCCGCTCCCGCAGGGACACGGATCGTTGCGCCCGATGCGCGAGACGGGGATAGTCACGGCGATAAATCGCCTACTACGAACCTCACAGCGATAAATCGCCTACTACGAACGATTACGAACAATCCCAACCTTCGCCATAGCTGCGGAGTGGGTAGTTCACCCAAAGCTCACGCAACCACTCGCGGCCGTAGTGAGACAGATACCATGCCAGGCTGCTCTCTTGCCAGTCGTAGGGTGAATCCACCCAATGATGTTTGACCGGGTTGTAGTGGATGTAATTCAGAGTGGTGTAGTAATGCCGGTCTGAGCGAATGGCCCGGTCTGCGTAACGATACCATACTTTGCGCCCCGCCGTGTCATCCTCTTGATTCCACCAGCGTGAGGTAGGCCCGTGAATTTTGCGGAATATGTCAGAGAGTGCATCAAAGTCCGGTACATAGGCCAGGATGTGATAATGGTTAGGCACCACAACCCAGGCGCGGATTTCGACGCCCTGTAACGTACACTGCTCAAAGAGCATATCCAATACCTGACGCCGGCGTGTATCCACGCGCATGTGATGTTGATGTTCAAAACACGTCGCAGTTAGCAAATAATAAGTTGCATCACGGATAGGATGGGGTGGATCGTGCGGCGGAAATCCCAACTGCCGGCGTTCTTCTACCAGTTTGATACGTTCTTCGATGGTCAGTTTGCGGTATTCGTACATATCAGACCTCAGGTTCGTAGTAGGCACTTCAGTGCCGTGATCACGGCGATAAATCGCCTACTACGAACGAAGCCGGCCACAACACTGCTTGTATTTCTTCCCGCTCCCGCAGGGACACGGATCGTTGCGCCCGATGGCCGGCGCAGACAGGCTACGGAGATTGCGGCCTAGGTTGATGGAAGCCAACGAATCGAGCAGCGCTTCCGGCCCACTGACGATGGAGTCCTGAAGTTTTTGATAGGCCGGGTGGCGGGGATCGGCGGCGGCCAGCTTTACCAGGCGATAATGCCGTTCCAGACGCGCCAGGTAGGCGGGATCGGATAACACCAGCTCAGACACCAGCTCCAACAACGCAAAAGCATAGGGGCTTTGCTCATTGAGGGGGTCGAGGTACGGCCCGGCCTGGGGATCGTCGCGGTCAAAGGCGTAGCTGATGGCGGCCAGAAACCGTTCTGGCTGCTGTTCCTCAGAGACATGGAGCATCACACGGCGACAATCGCAGGCCGGATCGGGACAGTAAGACTCAACGAGGCCGTAGGCGCCCTTCGGGATGCCGCGGTGTGGCTCCGAAAGGGTGATGACGCGGGTCTCGCGGACTGCCAGGTCACGGTCAACGAAAACAAAGGGGATCAAGTATAGGGACATTAGCGTTCTTCTCCGAAAATAGCCACAGAGATCACAGAGATCACAGAGGAAAGATAAAAACTCGGCGCACTCTGCGTGCTCTGCGGTGAAATTTTCATCCTTACCGGTGAACCCGGTTCATGATGACTCCTTCCTTTTTACCCTCACCGTCTCCGCCGCCGTTTTGACGCCGGCGTCCCCGGCGTGCGGGTGATGGGCTGGCCGGTGCGCTTGTCAATGAATTGCATCGGCTTGTAGGTGATCTGCGGCCGCGCCATCCACTGCCCGCAATCCTCGTGCAGCACGCTCAGCAGAATGCGCATCCGCAGGTTGCTCAGCGCCGTGATGAGCAGCGTATGGTTGTGCAGCAGTTCGATGTCGCCGAAGCACATGATGCCGTGCGGGGTCTGGATGCCTGGGTTGCCCTCGTAAATCCAGAAGACGCGGTCGGACGTGTCTTCCGTACAGTGCAGGCGGAGGTCGTCCATCAACTTCCGGCGGACGAACGGCCCGACGATGTCGGTAAAAGTGGCCGTCTGCACCCGCATCAGGCTGTAGCCGGCCTCTCCGGGGAGGCCGGGATTGGGGCAGATGGGATACCACAGGCGTTTGGACTGGCAGCACGCCTGGAAAAGTTTGCCGCTGCCGCATAAGCACGGCTGATCCGGCGCGCAGGCGATGTAACTCGACATTTGCAGCTTTTCGCCGAAATCTGCCGGGTCGGTCACGCCCGCTTTCGGACGCCAGTAGGAGCCGCAACACAGGAAACCGCCGTTGGGGTCAACAGGGCCTTGGTATATTTCCGGGGTCTCAAACATCGTCATGGGATGTCTCCTTCCAGTTTATCAAACGCCTCCAACACCAGCCGCTTCGTGCGGTACTCCCCATATTGCCCCTCATCCTTGCGTTTGATGATGGGGAACGTGTCCAGGATGTAATCCAACTCCTCCCGCGTGAGGCCGTAGAGGTGGGCGTAGAGCGCGTCGAGGTCGGCGCGCAGGGCGGCGCGGCGTTCCTCGTCCCAGGTAAAGGGCGGGCGCGGGAACCCGTTCGTAGTAGGCTCCTCGCTCGTAGTAGGCGATTTATCGCCGTGAGTCACGGCGCTGAAGCGCCTACTACGAGCCTCATTCGCCTCCCATTGCGCGAGGAGGTCGGCGCGCAGGGTGTCGTCGGCTTCCGCCCACACGTCGTCGGCGAAGGGGCGCAGGTCCCACGCGGTGTAGGTGAGTTCGAGCACGCGCGGGACGATGAAGGCCAGCAGGTCGGGGGTGTAGCGGTCGGGGGGAAGGACGGGTAGTTGCTCTAACGCATACTTTTTGAGATGGATACCTCCGACTTTTTGTCGCACCACAAAATCAAATACCATAGCATTCAAATTGGCTATCAGACAACTCACCGACATAACGGCTATTGTTTTAGCAAACCACAACATACCCAATCTATCACTAACGCCAGCCCATGGTACTATTGCAAATACTGCGGTCCGCTCATTAGTAGAAGCAGTAACATCCTTGAAAGTTAAAGACCATCTCCGAGTATAACCAACTGGAAATCTGTTTTGCACTTCACTCGTGGCAATCCAGTAACGTGGAGTCGCTGAAAAACTAGGATTCTGATGTTCTGTGAGGTTTATATCCACTGATATTGATGTTCGTAATGTCGCTTTGTCGCTTATTCCGACTGAAGAAGCTCTGTGATCAAATAATCCGATCATCCGTCCATCGTAAAGAGGTAACCGATCTGGCGCTGCTTCATCCAAGAAAAAACCAACGTCGTTTGAACTATGAAAAAGCCCCTGACTATAACTCACTTTCCATAAATTTTCCCCCGTTGTCTCATTGACCAGCACAGGCGCGGCACGGTAGAATTTGCGCGTCAGATCCGCATCCCGTCGGGTTCGGAAGATCGGGCAGGTCTGTGTGTTGGGGTTGATGCGCATCAGATCTGCCGCATTCAAGACAAAATGGCGTTCAGGGTCATCCAAGTCGGCAGTTTGGTAAAGGAAGAACGCAAACTCGGCCTCCTCTGGCCCTGCTCCCGCTCCGGCCAACGTCACCAAACTAAACTTGAAGCTGCGATGCACACCAGGGAACAACCCTTGCCGGTTCTCAAAATCGTAGAGGCTCACGAGTTCACGGTTCGCCACCAGTGCGGCGAAGAAATCCTTGTTGTAGAAGTCGGTGGCGATGCCAGTGGGCAGCACCACGCCGGCCCGTCCCGTCGCCCCCACCAGTTGCCGCGCCAGCCCGGCAAAGACCTGGTAGGTGTTGATGTCGCCCTGCGCGGAGAGGGGGTAGCGCCCGCTGTCGCGCAGGAAACCGCTCAACGCCTCGCTGCTGTGCAGGGCGTCGCCATAAGCCGCGTGCAGCGCGGGGTCGCGCTGCGGCAGCGCCGCGATCAACTTCCCCCGCTCCGCCGCCGTCCGCGCCCCGGCGATCGCCTGCGCCGCCGGCTCCGCCCGGTCGCCAAAGAACTCCTTCTCTTGCAGCTTGATCCGCTCCCAGGGCGGGTTGCCCAGGATGACGTCAAACCCGTTTGTAGTAGGCGATTTATCGCCGTGAGTCACGGCGCTGAAGCGCCTACTACGAACCTCGTCAAACACGTCGGGGAAGGCCAGGTGCC
>JAKQHY010000087.1 GCA_029555965.1 Chloroflexota bacterium
CAGGGCCTTATCATTCTCCCGCCAGGTGGTGCGCCGCAACACAGAAGACGGCTAAAGCCGTGATTTTTAAGGAGGTTTTGTGGTGACGGGCTACCGCCCGTCACCACAAAACCTCCTTTTTTCGGCGGCTTCAGCCGCAAAATCTGCCCGGTAAGCGTGGTCTGACGAGAATGATAAAGCCCTGCGTGTAGCTCATGCCTTTACCGTTTTAGGGGGTTATGTTATCCATTATAGAAATTTCCTCGCTGTTCCACAACGTGCTGTAGGCAGAGGCATCGGGCTGTAGGCCCTGCACTTTGGGGTTGGCGACAAACCAGAAGGGGCGCCAGGTCAGAAATAATGTAGGTAGATCGACCGTGAGGATGCGCTGTGCCTCCTGTAGCGCGCGCCACTGCGCGCCTGTGTCCACTGCGGTCAGGGCGCGGCGGCACGCCGCGTCATAGGCGGCTGAAGTGTAGCCGCTAAAGTTTTCGCCCTCCCAGGCATTCTCGATATTGGGGATGCGCTCTGATAGCCACGCGCCACAAACTTGCGGCAATTCGGCGCGCCAGCCAAACAGCACCATTTCAAATGTGCGACCAAAAAGTGGGCTGACCGCGTCTGACGCATAAAGCAACTGCGCTTCGGTCAATTGCGGCCGCACGCCCACACCACACGTTTCCAGGTCGGCTGCGATGTGGGCGGCTGAGACGAAATACTGAGGAGCCAGGTGTAGCGTCAGGCTGAGCGGGGTGCCATCACGGAAACCGTCAATATTGTGAGCTTCCCGGACGCCATCGCCATCTTCGTCACGCCAGCCAATTTCGGTAAGGATGGATTGTCCGATTTCGGCATTAAAAGGGATGCGCCAGACGGATTGAATATCATAAGCCGGATGTCCGGGTGGAATGTAGCTATCGGCAGGCAACAGCGCCTCGCCGGGCAGCGCCTCACTCAAGCGCCCGCGGTCAATACAGTGGGCGATCCCCACGCGGGTTTGCGTGTCGCGTAATGGCGCAGGGAGATCGCCGACCGGCGCTACGTTGAAATCCAGACGCAGCACCACCGGCGCCGGGTCAGCCCACAGCCGGGCCTCACCATAATCAACCATAACATCCCATTGCTCCCATTCCGTCTGCATGATGGGATCTGGCAGCAGGACATCACATTCACCGGAGCGCAACAAATCTCCCCAACCGCCAGGGTGAGTTTGCGGGAAACGCACCGTGAGCGCTGTCAAACGGGGGGCGGCGCCGTTGTAATACGGATTTGGCGTCAGACGCACTTCGCGCCCACTTTCCCAGGCGACAATCTGAAATGGGCCGGTGGCGAGCGGCGTCCGATCCTGTAGAATTCCGCCCAGGGTCTCCCCCGACCAGCGATGAACCGGCTGTGGTGGAAACAAAAATCCAGGGTAATCCGCGCTGAGATAGCCGGGCAGTCCCTCCCAACGCAATTGCCGCGGCCCCACTACCCCAAAATAGGCAGTGCGCTCTACTAAAGCCGGCCACCGACCATACGCCTCATCACTCTGCGCCAGACGATACCCCAATACCACATCGTCCGCCGTCAACGGTTCGCCGTCGGACCAATGTAGGTTTTCCTGTAGCGTAAACGTGACCACGAGCTGCGGCAAGAGTAATTTCTCCTCGCCCGTATAGATGGCAACGGCGCCACTCAATTCAACGTAACGCGCCCCCATACCCACTGACACCATCGTTGTGATGACATCCCCCCCGGCAAGCGTCGGAATACGCTCCACCAAGCGGGGAATCCAGCGATACCCCACATGCTCCATCGGCTCCTCATAGAAAAGCGCCAGCAGATCATCACCGGCTGGCGTGGACGCAAAAGGGTGGACTGATGCAGGCTCAGTGCTGCAAACTATCAATTGCTGCTGGACAGGCGCTGGTGTTGGCGGCAGCGCCGACGTCGGCGTCGCAAGCGCCATCAGCGTGGCCGTCGGTTGCGGCGTCACCGTCGGGGAATTCGGGGTGGGGGTAGCGTTACATCCAATCAGTAAAAGACCAAACACAGCGACACTGAGTACAACCACCGGAAAAAATCGCAAAGCGGTAAATCTCCAGGGACGCATAGCGGGTTCTCCTCCAAATTCAAGTTGGATGGCGCAACTCCTGACGCCATACGTCTATCTTCTCATAAAAGAGCGGACTGGTCAAGAGTGCCAGCAAAAAACAGGGGCGTCAAAAGCGCCCCGGCAGGAACAATAACTGGACAGAATTTTTAATGTCGCTATACTATTCGCAAATTAATAGGGAGTAGGAAATAGGAAGTAGGAAGTAGGAAATCGGTAACTCCTAACTCCTAACTCCTAACTCCTATCTCGCTCAGGGGAGGCGCACTATGACAAAGAAGCTCTTTACGGGGCGGGGAAAAGTTGCCATTGTCCGCACAACGCCGGAGACGGTGTTGGACGATTATGCGCGGCTGCTGGCTCTGAGCGACTATCAGGCGATTCTGCCGCGCGCCCACAAGACCCTGCTCAAAATCAACATCTCCTGGCAGACGTGGTATCCGGCGTGCTCCACCACGCCCTGGCAGTTGGAAGGCGTCATCCGCAAACTCCAGGCCGATGGATACACCGATCTCCTCGGCGTCCATAACGATACGGTGGTGGTGGATACCAGCGACGGGGAAGCCAACAACAAGCAACGCTACGTGACCGACAAGTACGGTGTGCCCTGCGCCTACATTTACAAACCCGAAGTGTCATGGGTGCGCTACGAACCCAAACAGCCCTTTCTCGTCCTAAGCGACATCTACCCGGAAGGGGTCTATATCCCGGAACTGCTGATCGGCAACAACATCATCCAACTGCCGACGGTCAAAACGCACGTCTTCACCACCATCACCGGCGCGATGAAGAACGCCTTCGGCGGTCTGCTCGGACGCAAGCGGCACTGGACGCACAGCGTCATCCACGAGACGTTGGTGGATTTGCTGACCATCCAGCAGGATATCCATCCGGGCTTACTGGCGGTGATGGACGGCACGTTTGCCGGCGACGGCCCCGGCCCACGCGCGATGCACTGGCATGAGAAGAACGTGCTGCTGGCCTCGGCGGATCAGGTGGCGATTGACGCGGCCTCCGCCATGCTCCAGGGCTTCGATCCATTGCGCATCCCCTTCCTCCGGCTGGCCCACGAGTTGGGGTTGGGCGTCGCCGACCCGCGCGAGATCGAATTTGTGGGCGACGTGGCGGCGACCGGCGAGCGGTGGGATTTCACCCAGGAAGACACCTTCGCCAGCCTGGGGCAGAAAACTATCTATCACGGGATGCTGAAGCCGTTCGAGTCTCTGCTGCTGCGCGGGCCGGTGGTGGGCTGGTCGTATTTCGCCAGCAACTTCTACCACAACGTCTACTGGTATCCGCGCGTAGGCCGCCAGCGCGTCGAGGCGGCGCTCGAAACGCCCTGGGGCCAGCTTTTCAGTCGCTACGGCACCGACGCCGGGTTGGGAGGCGCCGTCCTGCCAAGCGTAGAGAAGAAGACCATCCTGCAAGGCGTCGGCGTTCTGGCCGGAGGACTGCTGGCCGCCGGCGGCTTCATCGCCGCCCTGCGGTCGCGTAAGTAGAAATGCGGAATGAGAAATGAGTAATAAGTGGCAATGAACGCATTACTCATTACCCATTACCCATTACTCATTTCTCATATCAGGAGGCTGCCATGTTAGAAGCCCTGTTGATCCTGTTCCTCAGTTTTGTGCCGATGTTTATCTATGCCTCTATTTTCTGGTGGTTCGACCGTTATGAGAAAGAGCCATTGGGCTTGCTGATCGCAGCTTTTGTCTGGGGGGCGATCCCCTCGATTATCCTGGCGCTCATCATGCAACTGGCATTGGATATTCCCCTCACCGCTCTCAGCCCCAATCAGTTGACGTATGACCTGCTGGGAGCGTCGGTCTCGGCGCCATTGACCGAAGAGGGGATCAAGGCGCTGGCGCTGATCATCTTGCTGCTGTTTCTGCGCCGCGAAATTGACAGCCCAATGGATGGATTGATTTATGGCGGGTTGGTGGGATTCGGCTTCGCCGCCGTCGAAAACTTTTTCTACCTCTTGGGAGCGTATATGGAAGGCGGCGTCGGCGGGGTACTGATTCTGACCTTCCTGCGCGCCGGGCTGTTCGGCCTGAACCACGCCATGTTCACCGCCTTTACCGGGTTGGGGGTGGCGCTCTCATTAGAAGTGCGTAAAAAACTACTGAAACCCGCTCTCGTATTCGGCGGTTTCACCCTGGCCGTCATCGCGCACTCGCTGCACAACGCCTTCGCCGTCTTTGCCGGCTACACCAACGGCTGGCCGATCCTGCTCGCCATCCTGGCCGACTGGAGCGGCGTGCTTGTAATCCTGGCAGTGGCGATTGGCTCTTACATCCTGGAGCGGAAGCGCATTGTCGCCTACGCGCAGGCGCTCGTCAAGGTGCAGGCCGTCCCCGCAGAGGAGATAGACGTGCTCAAGTCCACCTTCCGCCGCCGCATCGCCCGGCTGCGTATGCTGTTGACCGGAAAGTTCAACCTGTGGTGGAAGACTACCCGCTATCAGCACAAAGTATCCGAGGCCGCCTTCACCTGGCACCGGATGAATCACGGCGACGAAAAAGCGCAAAAACACTTGATCCGCCTGGAAAAAGAGTTCCTGGCCCTGCGCCAGTCCCTGGCGCCCAATGGTGATGTGGTAGTGAAATAAGCCTCACTGCCGAGGGGATTTTTCACGCAAAGGCGCAAAGCCGCAAAGATAGCATCCTTTTTCTTGGCGACTTTGCGTCTTTGCGTGAAACGTTAGTTTTCGTGTAAAGGATTGATTATGCTGGCAAAGATTAACAGCGCGGCGGTTGTAGGATTAGAGGCCATGCCGGTGCAGGTGGAAGTGGACGTGCGCCGGGCTGGACAAGGCGGTATTATGACGTTGGTGGGCCTGCCGGACACGGCCGTGCGCGAAAGCTGCGAGCGCGTGCGCGCCGCCATCCGCAACAGCGGCCTGAACTTCCCCGGCGAGACGCGCATCACCATCAACCTGGCGCCCGCCGACCTGCGCAAGGAAGGCCCGGCCTACGACCTCCCCATCGCCGTCGGCATCCTCACCGCGACGGGGCAACTGGCGCCCGACGCGCTCGATGGCGCGCTGGTGATGGGGGAGCTGTCGCTCGATGGCGCCGTGCGTCACATGCGCGGCGTGCTGCCTGTCGCAGATATGGCGCGCCGCAGCGAGACGCCCACGCTCTACGTCCCCGCCGGCGATGCGCCCGAAGCGGCGCTCATCCCCGATACGCAAGTCTACCCCGTCGCCACCCTCGCAGAACTGGTGGCGCATCTCCGGGGATTTGCCGCGCTCTCTCCTTACACCGCCGAAGCGCGCTTCGGCAACCAGCCCTTGCCGCCGGTCGTGGACTTTGCCGAAATCAAGGGGCAGGAACACGCCAAACGCGCGTTGGAGGTGGCGGCGGCCGGCTCGCACAATTTGCTGACGGTGGGGCCGCCCGGCGCCGGCAAAACGTTGATGGCGCGGGCCGTCCCCGGCATCCTGCCGTACCTCTCGCTGGAGGAGGCCCTGGAAGTCACCCGCATCTACAGCGTCGCCGACCAAATCCCGGCCGGCGCGCCCTTGATTCAACTGCGCCCCTTCCGCGCGCCGCATCACACCATCAGTCACGCGGGGCTGGTGGGCGGCGGACATTGGCCGCGCCCCGGTGAAATCAGCCTGGCGCATCGCGGCGTGCTGTTCCTCGACGAGTTGCCGGAATTTGACCGCCGCGTGCTGGAAGTGCTGCGCCAGCCGATGGAGGACAAAGTCGTCACCATCAGCCGGGCGCAGGGCAGCCTGACCTTCCCGGCCAGCTTCATGCTGCTGGCCTCGATGAATCCTTGCCCGTGCGGATACTATGGCGACCCGGAACGGCCTTGCACCTGCGCCACTGGCATGATTCAACGGTATCGCCAGCGCATCTCCGGGCCACTGCTCGACCGCATTGACCTGCACATCGAGACGCCGCGCGTGGCCTACGACAAGCTCACGCAGGCCACCCAAGCTGAATCCTCAGCCTCCATCCGCGCGCGGGTGGAAGCCGCCCGTGAGCGGCAGCGGGTGCGGTTGGCAGGATCGCATATGGTCTGCAATGCGGACATGGGGCCTGGGGAAATCCGGCAATTCTGCGCGCTGCGCGACGAGGGCCAGGCGTTGCTGCGCGCGGCGATGCGGCAGATGCACTTGAGCGCGCGCGCCTATCACCGCGTTCTCAAAGTGTCACGGACGATTGCGGATTTAGAGGGGACGGAGACGATTCAGACGCATCATCTGGCGGAGGCGTTGCAGTATCGGGCGCGGGTGTTGGATATGTGATACTCTCGCTCCACTGCGCCAGCAGGGTGGCAGCCAGGCGCGTCCCTATCACCAACGCCTCCTCGTCTATATCAAAGTCAGGGCGGTGCAGCACCCCCGGAATCCCTTGTTCCGGGTTGGCGATCCCCAGCCAAATGAAAACGCCCGGTATGCGCTCCTGATACAGCGCAAAGTCCTCGTGCGCGAAGGGATAGGGTGCGCGAAACGTCAGCACGTGGCTTTCCTCCACCACTTCGGCCAGCCAAGGCTTGATGAGATGCACCAGCTTGGCGTCATTGCGAGTGGGTGGGTTGTAGAAGGTGTACGCCAGGTCATACGTCCCGCCGACCTCGTCCGTCACGGCGGTCAGGGTGACGCGGATGGCGTCCTGAACGTTGGAACGCAGGGCCGGGTCGGGGATGCTCACCAGTCCTAAAAGGTGGTGGCGCAGGGGATTGGCGGGCAACGGCCAGCAGCTCAGAAAAACGGTCTGCCGGAGTGCGTCGTTCGCCTGCATTGCATCCACCAACTCCGCGAATCCGGCGGCGTCCTCCGGCTCGCGGGCCACGCTGAGCGCCTCCAGCGCCGCCGCCGCACGGGCGATCAGGCCTGCCAGGTCGCCTGCCGGGCTGTAGAAACGCACGCGGAACTCGTCCATGCCGGCCAGCGCCAGGTCCTCCGCCACCCCCACGACGCCCACCGGCAAAGTGAAGACGTGCAGCGCGAAGATCGCTTCCGGCGTGGGATCGTCCAGCACGCCGTCGGCCAGCATCGCCTGCGCCCCGTCCAACGATTCCTCGGCCGGCTGGAAGATGAACTTCACCGTCCCACACAAGTCGGCGCGCAGCCCGGCCAGCACTTCCGCCGCGCCCAGAGCGATGGTCATATGCGCATCGTGACCACAAGCATGTTTGATCCCCAGGGCCAGCGAGCGATACGGCGTCTCCAGCGCGTCCGGGATGGGCAGGGCGTCCATGTCGGCCCGATAGGCCACGATCGGCCCCGGCTTCCCGCCTTCCAGCAGCCCGACGACGCCATAGCCGCCGACGCCTTCTGTGACGCGCAGTCCCAAGTCCCGCAGGTGTGCGGCGACGGTCTGCGCCGTCTGCGCTTCTTCGCCGGAAAGCTCTGGCATCATAGCGAAGGCGCGGCGCACTCCGCTCAACCGCGCGCGCAGCGCTTCGGATTGTGCGGCAATCGTATCCAAGGTTAGGGAAGAAGGCATGGCGGCTCCTTTGAAAATACAAGACTGTTTCACGCAAAGGCGCAAAGACGCAAAGTAAACAACAGAAACTTGGCGGGCTTGGCGACTTTACGTGAGATTTTCATCCAACCGCTGGTGAACCGCCGGTTAATGACGAATTCCTGTGAACATGGCAAATCGCAAATGACAAATGACAACCTCATCCATCTGCTCCGCCCGCTGAATCTGCTGGCGAGTTTTCCCTTGACCGGGGGTAGAATCGTCGGTTAAGGGTGCGTTTCTGGATGAATAAGCCGTTGAAACGTTTCTGAGTTATTGTGTTGGATGTGTGGATGGTAGAAACTTCCGGGCATTATAGAGGGGATGGGCGGGGTCGTCAAATAAAACGTGGGGAATTTCACGGGAACTCGGCAACTTTACGCGGGATCACATTGTAGGCGCGAGGGCGGCAGAAAAATTTAGATTAAAGCGACGAAGCGCTTTCTCACGGCTTTCGACCATCTCAAACAGGGTATCGTAGTGGGTGGCTTCGTAATAGACGCGCACATAATTGCCGGCAGGGCAGATGAGCGTCACGCTGCCCCCAACTTCATAGGTGCATTTCAGCAAATGCAGCAGGGGATAGTCGCCATCAATGCCGTCGCGGACGTTGGACAGGTCAACAATGAAATGCTGAATACCGTCTTCCACCAGTTGGTTAAATTCTTGCATCAACAACGGCGCATTCAGACTGTCCATCCGCTCTTTCATGGTGACAATGGCGATGTTTTGGAATTTTTCAACTTTGACAACGTTAAAATCCAAATCTACCTCATTCATGGCAATTCCTTATGAGCCAATGACAAGTGCAGTGAACCCACCTGGGGGCGCAGGCCGGGCGCGGGTCGGGATTCGTAAAGCGGGAAAATTCAGTGGGATGACAGTAATTTGTGTACTGATTCTCGCAGATCGGCGACGGTGAAGGGCGGCGACAAGAAGAGATTGGCGCCGGCATCCAGGACTTTACGCCGCAGCTTATCTTTTTCCTCGATTGAATAGATAAGCAGCGGCAATGCGCGATATTGTTCCTGGGTACGCAAGCGTTTGATCAAAGCCACACTATCCATTTCTGGCAGATCGCCATCCGCAATCACCAAGCGCACGCCACGGATGTGCGTGAGCATCGCCAGCGCGTCGGGGACGGTCATTGCGGTAATAACCTCTATTTCGCTGGTCTGGAGTAGATCATGCAAAGCCGGGCGCATTACCGGATTGTTTTCAATCAATAAAATCTTGGTCATCGTTCCCTCATACCACCCTAAGTTACTCGGTCGGCCCCTTCCAATTGCGGCTTGCTGCTCGCCAATTTCTGTTCCCCGATCGCCACGGGCTGCCCTCCGAGTGCTATTTCAATGCTAACATAAGATGATCGAGATGCTGTTACTATACAGTTGCAGCTTGGTTAACCCCGACTTTCTCTATTTCATTGAAAATCCCTCCTGGTTTACGCATTTGTCGGTGAGTTTGCGAAAACTTGAATGGCCTGTTACTTTTCCGATTACACCTACGATATCCCTATTGCCTCACCGCTCTGATTCACCCAAGTTGCCACCTACGATTTCCAGTAGTGTTTTTATCGTCCCTGGGACAAAAAGCAACGGCCTGAATTCCCTGGTGGTTTCAAACCGTTGCCGTTTAGAGACTCAGTGATCCCCTTAGCCCCGCAACTTGCCCCCCCGCGCGTTTATGGCAAAATTTTCATCCAATACGTTTTGGGGCAATATTTATGGTGTGACGCTGCTAACCCAATCTGGCTTCCCCGGTCAAATTGTCCTAACCTTCTATACTCAGGAGTTCTCGCTATGTCACTCTTGGCCCGTATCCGTCCGTTATGGCGCTGCCTGTCCTGGCTCGTCATCGTCACCTTGCTGCTGCCGCCCGGCCACTACCGCCAGCGGCGTCACCCTCAACCAGCCCCAGGCCGCGGCCGACGGCGACTTGTGGGCCGACAGCGGCAGTAGGAGCAGTGGCGAGTTCGCCTACACGACTCAAACCGGTTTACGGTATCTCCAAATAGACCTGGGGGCGGCGTATAGTGTGGACACGGTGCGGGTGTGGCACTATGCCGCCGATGGGCGCACTTACCACAATACCAAAACGCAGGTGAGCGCGGATGGGACGACGTGGTAT
>JAKQHY010000091.1 GCA_029555965.1 Chloroflexota bacterium
CCTGACGGCCGGCGGCGCGGTGGGGCACGACGCGGTGCAGGTGGAGTTGAGTCACGATCTGCTGCGGTATAAGTTGCCCACACAACCCAGTCCGGCCGACATTCTGGCGGGGATGACGGCCAGTTTGCGGATGTTGGATGCCGGAGATTACGCGGCGACGATCCCGATCTGGACGGCGATGTACGCGGCGGCGTTGAGCAAGATTGTCCCTCCCTCGTTTACGATGTGGATGTTCGGCACCACCGGCAGTCTCAAAAGCAGCCTCACGGCGCTGGCAATGAACCACTTCGGACCGTTTGCCTACAACACACCCCCGGCGAGTTGGACCGGCACGTCCAGCGCATTAGAAAAAAAGGCATTTCTGGTGGCCGATGCGCCACTGTGGATTGACGATTACGTGCCGCAATCCACGGTGGCCGGCACCAATGAATTGAAGGCGAAGGTGGATCAACTGCTGCGCGACTGGGGCAACCGAGCCGGACGGTCGCGGATGCAGGCGAATCTGAAGTTACGGCAGACCTACGCCCCGCGCGGGTTGATCGTCAGCACGGCGGAGCAGTTACCTCCCGGCGAAAGCATCCAGGCCCGGCTCTTCCAGGTGGAAGTCCATCCGGGGATGCTGGCGTATCAGGACGGCAGTCCCTTGAAGGAAGCATGGGTGAACGACGCCCCCTTGTATGCGGCGGCGATGGCCGGGTATGTGCAGTGGATCGCAGCGCATTGGGACGAGTTGGCGGAGCAATTGCCGGGAAGATTACTGGATTACACTGACGCCGCACGGCAGGAAGCCGGCCATTTGCGGATGCCGACCAACGTAGGGCACTTGTTTATGGCCTGGGAATGCGCGTTGCAGTATGCGCAGGAGATTGGGGCGATTGACGTGGCGCGGTATGAAATGCTGCGCGAGTTGGGCTGGCGCACGCTGTTGGCCGTGGGGCAGGCGCAGGTGGTCGAAGCCGCCGAAGAAAAGCCGGTGGATATGTTCCTGCGGGCCATCGAGGAGATGCTGGCGCAGGGGACGATTTATCTACGCCACGCGGATTATCCCAACCTCGCCGAGCGCACATTACCAAAGCCGGAAGACCGTACACCAAACGCAGAGTTCTTGGGGTGGCACGATGAATTGTACTGGTATCTGTTACCCGGTCCCGTGTTTCGCACAGTGGTGCAGTATTACCGTATGCAGGGAATTGTGTTCCCGGACACCGCGCGGGGGATTAAGACCAAACTCAAGGAACAGAAACGACTGCATCCAGCCGCCAGCGATCCATGGCGGTATCAGATGAGTGAATCAACATCTCCACAAAAGGCGCGGGTGTGGCGAATTCTTATTACAGAAAGTAATACTCTTTCCTGAATCTGGTTATGTCGGTTATTTTGGTTACAAAAAATAACCAAAATAACCAATATCACGCATTTCGTGGAAGATAGGATCGCACGGAAACATAAAAAAGGAGCGAAAGACGATGGTGGCATATAACTTCAAGGATCAATTTGCGCGGCTGGTAGAGGCCGGCATTAAGCGGCAGACGGTGCAGCTTTGCAGGCAACGTCCGACGCGCGTGGGAGATACGTTGCAGCTCTATACCGGGATGCGACGCCCTGGGGCGCGGTTGCTGCGGGTGGAAAGATGCACTTGTGTATCTCAAGTGGAGATTTACAGGGGCGAGATTTCGGTGAACGGCGACAATCTCGGCCCCATGTCCACACAAGATTTCACATGGCGTGACGGATTTTCGCGCGTCGAGG
>JAKQHY010000106.1 GCA_029555965.1 Chloroflexota bacterium
CATCGGCTGCTATGAAAAGTGCGTTGGAAACGCACTCAATTCACCGCCAGGGGGCTGATTTTCAACCCGTTTCAACGGGTTTTCGGTAACAGCCTGCGAATTCATTCGCAGGTGATTGTGGCGGCGCAGACTTTGTGACACTAACGCTGCCGCAGGCCATCGAGACCCAGAACCGTTCACAAAGGAAGGAAATGCTATGACCGAAGAATGGCAAGCCCCTGACCGTTACTCTTGGCGAAAGACCCTCTTTCTCCATCTCGCTCCTGGAATTCCCTTCACCCTCGCGGGTTTCTTCGCAGCCTGGCTGGTGAGTCGCGCCGGCGGCTCAACGTACCTGGCCCTGCTCCTCTGTATTCCGCTGTTAGCGGTCTGCGAGGTCGGAGTTCTCATCGCTGAACGAAAACGGCTCAACTGGACTTGGAAATCCCTCATGGTTCCTCGCGGCAGCGACCGCGTTTCAATCCTGGACATCCTACTGAGCGTCGCGACGCTCTACGTCATCGCACAGGTGGCTGCCGCCCTTGCCGCTCCCT
The DNA here is from genome assembly GCA_029555965.1 of Chloroflexota bacterium. GTDB lineage: Bacteria > Chloroflexota > Anaerolineae > B4-G1 > SLSP01 > JAKQHY01. Next base: position 534 of record JAKQHY010000106.1, read on the forward strand.
CTCGCACGGCCATTCTGCGCGTTATGGCCGCCTGGCTGCCGCCCTGGGCCATTTTCAATAGCCTCCCGGCGGGCATTGCGTCTTCCACGCTTTGGCTGGGCCTGTTCCTATCGGGCCTCGTCGCTCCGATTGTTGAGGAACTGTACTTTCGTGCCTTTCTTATGCCCAGGATTCCGGTCTCCGGGCGCTGGGCGCCCGCCGTCAACGCGGCTCTCTTCGCCATCTATCACTTCTACACTCCCTGGAACTGTCTCGTGTTCTTCCTGGCTTTTCTCCCTCTGGCCACCTACGTGCGATTCAGGGGCAACGTATTGCCAACCATCCTCACGCACTGCCTCTTCAATTCTGTTGGAGTTATCCTTGTACTGGCCGGACTGCCGCTGCCATTCAATTGAGTATGGAATTCATACTGCTTAGACCTGACCAGATCATAGCAATGATGGATTATCCGCCTCTGCACAGCCCTGAGGCTCTGGCTATCTATTTTCAGAAGTTTTGTGCAGGCGAGCAAGATATATCTCCCGTACCCGTTATCAAAAAGGAGCTTGTCCTGAATTACTTCAGGCTACAAAGAGACCGGTTCGCTTCATACAGTGAAATACTGCAAAGATTCCTGGATGAGCATCCCGCCGTAGCGTATTTTATGCTGGATGGCGGTCACAGGTGTGCTGCCGCTATGCTGTCTGGAAAAATGATCCCTTGCATCTCTATCACTGACGACAACGTCTTCATAGAAATTAATACTTCGGAAAGCCCAATCAGGCTTCATGGAGACTTTTCTACTTTGACCGAGGACATGGTCAGTATAGACCAGGAGATCAAGATGTTGGAGGAACACTTTTTCGAGAACAAGAGATTCTGGACTGTTGAAGAAAAAGTCAAAGCCATGATTGAAAATGGAGATATACCCGAAGCCATGGTGTCAGTGATAAAGAGGGGGTCATAAGTCAATGGAAACCAGTGAAGCAAAGACTCTCGTCGGATGCTGCGGGTTGTATTGTGGACTGTGTAACAAGTACCAGTCGAAAGCGCCCAGTCGGTGTATCGGTTGTCAATTGGGCGAGCAACACTCGTGGTGCAGCATTTGGAATTGTTGTGTAAAGAAGCATGGATTTAAGACTTGTACAGAATGTGAAGAGATATTTAATTGCCCCATCTTCCTGAAAAGAAAAGTGGCGGAGTGGGTTCCGGCTGCCGGCAATTTACGGCAGATGAAGGCGTTGGGTTTGGAGAGCTGGTTAGGAGAACAAGTAGAGAGACAGGCATTGCTGGAGGAATTGCTCCAGAACTACAATGAAGGCCGCTCAATGAGCTTTTATTGTAAGGCCTGCGCCAGACTATCGCCTGACTTGATCAACCAGGCCATCGAAGCCGCCAAAGAATGCCTCGCAGGTGAAAAGACCGCTGAGTCTGATGTGAAATTGCGGGCGAGGGTGCTAAGGACGGTCATGGAGAGGCTGGCCTTAGAAGCCGATATTGACTTGCAAAAAGCGTAGTCATCAAAAGGCGCGGGATCATCCGCTCCCGCGCCTTTGATAACCGGTACTTTGGCTGGAAGTTACTTGACCGCCAACCGTTCGATCAAGGCTGGCAAGTCCGTTGCGCCCTGGTCAACGGTGGACTGGCCGCTCGCGGCCCTCGGCTCAAAGACGCCACTCTGGTTCTGGCAATGCTATTGACCGTAACTTTTTTTATGGTACAATGCAAACGATTGCAAAGATAGAAAAATGCCGATGAGTAAGAAACCCATACAAACCCTGGCAGATATTGCCCGATTAGCCAACGTCTCCCGTTCGACGGTTTCGCGCGCCCTGAACGATAGCCCGCTTCTTAACCAGGAGACAAAAGAGCGCATTCAGGCCATCGCGCGGGAGCAGCATTTCCGCACGAACGCCCCGGCCCGCAACCTCCGTTTGCGCCAGAGTCACACGATAGCCTTTGTTGTCCCCACCTATTACCCGGAATTTTTCTCCGGGGAAGATTTGTTTGGACTGGAAATGTTGAGCGGCATCGGGAATGGGCTGCACGCGCTAGGGTACGATCTGCTCGTCGTCCACGTCGCCCCGCGCGACACCGCGTGGGCGCACGCCTACCTGGATAGCGGGCGCGTGGACGGGTTCATCATTATGGCCTCAAATCGCCGGCAGGCGCACCTTCAATCCCTGGTGGAGATGGACGCGCCCTTCATTGCCTGGGGCGTGCCGGTGCCAGACTTTACCTACTGCTCGGTCACGGGAGACAATGTCACGGGCGGCCGGCTGGCAACCCAGCACTTGCTTGGTCGTGGGCGGCAGCGGATTGCGTTCCTGGGCGGGCCGGCGGATGAATTGACGGTACACTATCGGCTGAAGGGCTACGAAAATGCTTTGCAAACTGCCGGGCGCAGCGTGGATCCCACTCTGCTGGCGTATGGCGATTATACGCACGCTTCTGGCATTGCCGCCATGATGCGCCTGATGGATCAATCTCCTGACCTGGACGCCGTCTTCGTGACCGGCGACCTGATGGCGATTGGGGCCATCCACGCTATCCGGGAGCGCGGCATACGGGTGCCAGAGGATATCGCCGTCGTCGGGTATGACGATTTGTCCGTCGCCTTCTACAACAACCTCCCCCTCACCACGGTACGGCAGAATTTCCCTTTGGTGGGCAAATTGCTGGCGCAAAATCTGATCCAGTACCTCCAGACCGGGGTGGTCACCAACGTGACGACGCCGGTGGAGTTGGTGATTCGTCAATCGGCTTAGGCGAGATTTGTCGTTTTTTTAGACCTTCTTGCAAACGATTGCAAGAAAGAAAACTATTATGGGAGCGCTTCAATGGGGTAACTGCTTTTCACGGATTTTTTAACTCTAAACTTTTAACTTGTCATTTATGACTATTCTCAAAGGAATCACCCATTAACCTGCGGTTCACCAGCGGTCGGATGAAAATTTTCAACGCAGAGACGCAGAGACGCAGAGATTTTGCTATTCGCTATTCGCTATTCGCTATTCGCTATTTGCAATTCGCTATTTTCAGAGGAGAAAGAAGATGGAAAGTCAAACCAAGAACAAGCAGACACGGGAACAGATTGAACGTATGGCCGTCCGGGCTTTTAACGGCCTGGGGCTGGCCGATGGGGAGGAGGCCGTCACCGAACTGAAAGAGGGCTGGTTCAATGCCTCGTACAGCGTCCGGCTGGCCGATGGGCGGGAGGTCATCCTCAAGATCGCCCCGCCGCAGGGCGCGGAAGTCCTGCTGTATGAGAAGAATATTATGGCGACCGAGGTCGCGGCCATGCGTCTGGTCCGGCAAAATCCGGCCATTCCCGTGCCCGAAATCTACTTTTTAGACACCGCCCGCGATCTGTGCGACGCGGACTATTTCTTTATGGAGAAGATCGGCGGGGACAATCTTCATCATGTGCGGGCGTCTCTGTCCGCCGAAGCCCGCGAATCCGTTGATCGGCACATCGGCGCGATCGTCCGGGAAATCAACACCTTCCCCGGCGGCTACTTCGGCCTGGAGGGGAACCCGGACTTGCGCGGCGTTACCTGGAAAGAAGCCTTTATCAAGCTCGTGGAATCGGCGCTGACGGACATCGCCCGCAAAAACGCGGAGTTCGACTTCACCTTCGATGAAATCCGCGCCGTTGTGCAGAAGCACGCGCCCGCGCTGGACGAAATCACCACGCCGTGTCTGGTCCATTGGGACGCCTGGGATCCCAATTTCTTCGTGAAAGACGGTCGGATTGCCGGCATCATTGACTTCGAGCGGGCGATGTGGGCCGAGCCGCTGATGGAGGCGCAGTTCAGGGCGCTCTCCTTCGGCCAGGGCGTCACGCACGCGATGCGCGGTTATGGCAAAACCACCTTCACCTTTGCGGAAGAGCAGCGTTGTTCCCTTTACACCCTGCACCTCGGCCTGATTATGAATACGGAATGTTATTATCGCCATTACGATACCGATGACATCTTCAATGCCTCCAAGGCCATCATCGGCGGGGCTATGCAGTGGCTAACAACGCATTGAGCGCCTCCAGGGTTGAACGCCTGAGCACGGAGAAAATCGGGAAACTGCTGCTGGAAATGTCTTCGCAGACCACGTTTTCACTGCTGGTCTACGCCGCGTACAGCATCATCAACACCTACTTTCTCTCCGTGGGCATCAACTCGCTGGCGGCCGCCGGCGCTTCGATCATCTCGCCGGTGCTGATCGCGCTCGGCGGCGTCGCCACCATTGTTGGGGTCGGCGGCGCCTCGTTGGTTTCCAGGGCGCTCGGTGAGAACAATGTCGAGAAGGCATCGCGGACCGTGGCCAACACCTTTCTGATCTTCTGGACGGTGGCGGTGACGATCACGGTTTTCGGAACGCTGTTGATTAAGCCGATTGTCGTCCTGCTTGGGGCCACCGAGACTATCGCGCCCTACGCCATCACCTATGGCCGCATCATCTTCCTGGGCGCGATCACCAGCACCGGCTATTCCACGATCATCCGGGCGGATGGCAACATCCGCTTCTCGACCGCCATCTGGGTCATCCCGGTGGTTGCCAATACCGTGCTGGCCTGGCTCTTCATCATGGTGCTGCGCACCGGGGTGGGCGGAGCCGCCTGGGCGACCGTCATCGGGCAGGCCATCTCCGCCGGGATGAGCGTCTACTTCTTCTTTTTCAGGAAGCACCGCTCCTACCGGATCAAGGTCGCCTATTTCAAGCCGGACAAGTCCATCATCGGCGAAGTGCTGATGATCGGGCTGCCCTCGTTTCTCAAGAGCCTCAGCGCCAGCCTCGTGGTCATCGTCACCAACAACCTGCTCCGGCTGCTGGGCGGCGACAGCGCCCTGGGCGTCTTTGCCATCGTCAACCGCCTCTACGCCTCGCTGAGTATGCCTCAGACCGGGATCGTGCAGGGGATGCAGCCGTTGGTGGGCTACAACTTCGGGCAGAAGCGCTTCGACCGGGTCCGCAAGACGCTCACGCTGTCCCTCGGCGCGACGGTCGGCTACGGGCTGCTCGTTGGCGGCGTCTGTCTGCTGATTCCGGCCACCCTCATCACCGTGCTTTCCCAGGAAAGTGCCATTATCACCGAAGGGCCAATCGCCTTGCGCTGGCTGGCGCTCTCCTATCCCTTGAGCGGGGTGGCGATGTTGGTGGCGGCGTATTTTCAATCGGTGGGCAAGGCGCCGGAAGCCCTGGGGTTGACCCTCGGCGGCATTCTGCTGGTCAAATTGCCGGTGCTGCTGCTGGCCTCCCGCTGGTTCGCCTTGACCGGCATTTGGGCTTCGGAGGCCGTGTCGGAGCTGATCCTTTGCGTTGTTGCTTGGGTGATGTTGCGCAATCACCAGGGGAAGGTGCAGGGGGAATGGGTGGGTGAGCAAGCCAGTTCGTAGCAACCGCTTTAGCGGTCTCTGGGACGGCTGAAGCCGTTACTACGAACCGTCCCAACCAAAGAGGGGGGATGGCAAGCCGGCAGCTTGCCATCCCCAACTACATCAGGCGCTGACCACGGTGAACGACAGAGGCGGTAGGGCCAGGGACAGCGTGTTGCCGTCCATCTGAACGCCGGCGACCGGGTGGGGAACGACGGCGTCGGGATGTTCGTAGGTGTTCGTCGCCTTGACGTCCGGCCCGGTAAGCTGCGTCACGCCGGCGATCTGGCGCGGCGCCGCGCTCTGCCAGACGATGTTGGTGGACACCGTCTCGGTTTGGCTGCGGTTGACCAGGAAGATCGCGGTCTTTTGGGTTTCGGGGTCAAAGCTGGCGGACACGTCGAGCGCGGGGACTGCGCCGTATTGGGGGGTCTCCACCGGCGGCGCTTTGACGAACACGTCCAGCGCATTGCCCCGCGCCAGATTGCTGACCTGCTGGAAGACGTAGAACGAAGGCTGCTTGAGCAGGGCGTCGCGGCGGGTGTGCAGCCACGAAATCACGTTGACGATCTGCGCCACACAGGCGATCTTCAACACATGACTCTTGCGCAGGAAGACGTTGAGCCACTGCGCCACGACCAGGGCGTCTTCGAGATTGTAGATCTCCTCGGCCAGATGCGGCGCTTCAGTCCAGTTGCCCTGCAAGGGATCGCCCTTGTACCACACCTGCCACTCGTCCCACGAGAGGTAGACATCGTGCGTGCTGCGGCGTTTCGCCTTGACGTAACGCAGCGTCCCTTCCAACGTGTCCACAAAGCGCTCAAACGTCACCGCGCTCGCCAGATAACTGGCCGTGTCATTGGCGCGATTCCCGGCGTAATAGTGCATCGAGTGATAGTCCATCGCTTCCCAGGCGATTTCGAGCACGGTGCGATCCCAGTCCGGGTAGGTGGGCATCCCGTCGCTGGACGAGCCGCACAGGACGGTTTTGATGGTGGGATCGAGCCACTTCATCATCTTGGCGGCTTCCAGCGCCTTGTTGCCGTAGGCGACCGCGTCCAGGTGGCCGATCTGCCAGGGGCCGTCCATCTCGTTGCCCACGCACCAGTAGCGGACGTTGTGCGGGGTGGGGTAGCCGTGGCTGGCGCGCAAATCCGACCAATACGTGCCGCCCGGTGTGTTGCAGTAATCCACGAGGTTGGCGGCGGACTGGATGTCGCCCGTGCCCATGTTGACGCCCAGCATCGGCGCGGCGTCAATGGCGGCGCAGAATTCCACAAACTCGTTGGTGCCGAACTGGTTGGTCTCCAACGATTGCCAGGCCAGCTCGCGCCGGCGCGGGCGTTGCTCTTTCGGGCCGACGCCGTCGAGCCAGTTGTAGCCGCTCAGGAAGTTGCCCCCCGGATAGCGGATGACCGTGTACGCCTGCTCGCGCAGCGCCGCGATCACATCGGTGCGCAGACCGCGCGCGTCGGCGTGGGGCGACGCCGGGTCGTAAATCCCCTCGTAGATACAACGTCCCATGTGCTCCGCGAATCCGCCAAACAGCAGCGGGGAAATCGGGGCAAGCGTGCGTTCGGTGTCTAAAAAGACTTGGGCTTTTAATGTGGACATATCAGCTCCTTGAAAATAGGGATTAGGAATTGGGGATTAGGGATTAGGGGGAATTTTCCAATCTCCAATCCCCCAATCCCTGCTCCCTAATCTTTAGTTTCCATTATACAGTATTTATTGTCCGGCCATCCCTGCTGTGGTAATGCCGGCGATGATCTTGCGCTGGAAGACGGCGTAGAAGACCAGGACGGGCATCGTGGCGACGAAGGCGCCGGCGAAGGCCCGTCGTTTACATATTCTTATCCTGAGGATACCGGAACCCCACTTTTACACAGTTTTCGGTATACTACCCAGATCGGGGCATATAAAAGCGCGGGGGCGTACGCCCCCGCGCTTTTAGAACCTATCCGAAAATTATAGCGGCGTTGTGCCGCTGCGCCGGGTCTTGTGGCTAAAGCCGCTTTCAGGAAGGTATTTTTTCGTGGGCCAAAACGAATTTTCGGATAGATTCTTAGTAATCGCTGCTTTTTGCCGGAAGTTACTTGACCGCCAGTCGTTCGATCAAGGCCTGCAAATCTGCAGCGGCGTCTTCCACTGTGGATTGTTCGTAGGCTACCGCCTGGCCGATCAGTTGAAGCTCATTCACAAACTCCTGGTCATTCGGGAGGTTGGGCCCTTGCGGAATGGTGCGGTCGGCGACCACGTTGTAAATCCGGTAAACTTCCACATCCGTCTTGGTGGCCCCGGCGGCAATTTTATCGCGCACCACCGGCGAGGAAGGGATGCCGCGATTGGTTTGGAGCACGGCGCCAGCGGCGGGGCTGGTCACGAAGAAGTTGATGAACAGCGCCGCCGCTTCCTTGTTCTTGCTGCCGTTGTACATCCCCAGATACTGGCTCATCTGGATGACGTAGGAGTCCTCGCCGCCCACGGGCAGCGTCGTCGCGCCGAGCTTGTCGGTCATAGCCGCCTGATAAGCCGCTAACTGGTTGCTCCAAATCAGACCGATAGCCGCTTTGCCCGCCACAAGCGCCGAGTTATCCGTCCCGCTCTCGCCGTAGGTCGCGGTGGTGTCTGCGTCGGGGATCAGCCCTTCGGCGCGCATATCGGCCCACATTTGGAGCCATTTCTGGGCGGATTCCACCGTCGCGTAGGATTTGCCGCCATCGTCGAGCGTCCAGAGCGGGGTGCCCTGCTGGGTGTAGAAGTAGCTCATGTAGTTCGCCGTGTTGGTGCTGTTGTCCACGAAAGGCGCGACCCCGTCGGGGAGCTTCGCCTTCAGTTCCTTGCCGTAAGCGATCATCTCGTCCCAGGTCATGTTATCTTTCGGGAGCGCGACGCCGGCCGCCTCAATCATCGTCTTATTGTAGGCGAGGATGAGCGTGTTCGTGCCCAGGCTGATGCAATAGAGGTCGCCGGCGGCGTCCGTCGCGGGGATCAACGCGGTCTGGTCAAACCGTTCCGGGGTATCAATCAGCAGTTGTTTGCCGAGGTAGTCGTTGAGCGGTTCCAGGTATTGCTTGTAGTCGGGCCAGTTGCCGCCAAATTGGATGATGTCGGGGGCATTGTTGCCCGCCAGTTGGGTGTCAATGATCTGGAAATGGTCGGAGGTGCCGCCATTTGGCTCACCGATGACCTTGATTTCGGGGTACGCATCCTGGAACAACTGGATAACCTGTAGGGTTCTGGCGGCGCGATCATCGTTGCCCCACCAGCCAATGCGGATTTCGGCCGGCCCGCCGGTGTATTCTGGCAGTCCATCGGCGCGGACTTCTTTCACCACTTCTTTTTCGACCACCTGGGTCTGAACGACCACCTGGGTCTGGACCACTTCCTTTTCCACCACCTGGGTCTGAATCACCTCTTTCTCCACCACCTGGGTCTCGATAATGACCTGGGGGGTCGGTTTGGCGCATGCCGCGAGCATCACTGTGAGCAGCGCCGCCAATGTGATAGTGCGAAATACTTTCATCTTTAGCTCCTCCTGTTTCTGCATAGTTTTACCTTTTGATATAGTGTCAGCGGACAATCTCCAAATACGTTACTTAGCATCATTGCATAGTCAGCTCCTCCTGTGATCGTACTAGCCCTTTATGCCTGTGGTGCTGATGCCCTCTACAAAGTATTGCTGTAGGGCGAAGAACAGGATAAAGGTGGGAATCATCGAGAGGGTCGCCATTGCCATTGCGCCGCCCCAGTTGGACACTGCGCCGGCGTCACCGACGAAGGTGCGCAACGCCCGCGATACGCTGAACGTCTCCGGCTTGGTGAGGTACAGCAGATGGTTGAAGAAGTCGTCCCATGTCCACAGAAACGTGAACAAGGCCGTTGTCACCAGCGCCGGGCTGGCGAGGGGGACGATAATGCGCCAGAACACGCCCCATTTGCCGCATCCGTCAATAATTGCCGCCTCGTCAAGTTCTTTGGGCAGACTGCGGATGAATTGCACGAGTAGAAACACGAAGAACGCATCCGTCGCCAGGAACTTCGGCACGAGGATCGGGAGGTAGGTTCCCACCCATTCAAAGCTGTTGAACAGGATATAGCGCGGCACAAGCGTGACGTGCCCGGGGAGCATGAGCGTGATCATCATCACCGCGAACCAGAAGCTCTTGCCGGCGAATTTGAGCCGCGCGAATGCGTACGCGGCCATGGTACAGGAGATCAGATTCCCCGTGATAGATACCAGGCACATAAAGAGCGAGTTGATAAAGAATCTCCCGAAGGTCGTTCCCGCGTAGCCCTTCCATCCGGTAATATAGTTTTCAAAGGTCACGGCTTTCGGTATCAGTCCAGGGTCGCTGAAGATCATAGTGTTGGGCTTGAACGAACTGACAACCATCCAGACGACCGGGTAGATCATCAATACCCCCAGGGCGATGATGAACAGATGGGTCAAAGTATGGCGCATAATCGTACCGGATTTCATCTCATTCCCCTGTTCCGTAGGACACCCACAAACCCGACGATCTGAAGACCATCGCGGTGAGCGCCCCAATAATCAACAGCAGCACCCACGCCATCGCCGACGCATAGCCCATCTCGTGATAGGTCCATCCCTGAATATACAGGTGCAGGGTATAGAACAGGGTGGAGTTGAGCACACCTCCTCGACCTCCGCCGATAATATAGGCCTGAGTAAATACTTGGAACGCGCCTATCATCTGCATGACCAGATTAAACAGGATGACTGGCGAGAGCAAGGGGATGGTGATGGCAAAAAATTGTTGGATTTTGTTCGCGCCATCCACGCTGGCCGATTCGTAATATTCCTGTGGGATTTGCTTCAACCCGGCGAGGAAGATAATCATAGACGAACCGAATTGCCATACCGTCAGCAAAACGAGCGTCCAGAGCGCGTACTTGGGGTTGGTGATCCAGCCGGGCAGGTCGGTGAAGCCCAGTGCGCCCAGCAGGCCGTTCACCAGGCCCTCTTTCTCGAACAGCTTGCGCCACAACACCGCGATCGCCACCGAGCCGCCGAGGAGGGTGGGGATATAATACACGGCGCGGTAGAACGGCACTCCCCGCAATTTCTGATTCAGCAACATTGCTACGGCGAGTGCAAAGAGCAACTTCAGCGGCACGGACGTGAACACATAAGAAAACGTCACAGACAACGACTTCAGGTAGTATGGGTCTATGCGCATTACCTCGCCCGTGGACGCGGTGAACTCATTCATCCCGAACACCGCCCCGAACATTTTCATGTAGTTGCCCAACCCAATCCATTGCGTCGAACCGGGTTTGGTGAAGTCATAGTCGGTGAAACCGAGCCAGAGCGAGTAGCCCATCGGGTAAAGCGTCAGAACGAGAAACCCCAACAGCCACGGTGCGAGGAATAGATAGGCGGAGACATTATTTTTAAGAAATTTGATGATGGCGGACGTTTTGTGCATAAAGACGCTCCCTTTCAAGCGTATGCCTCAGACCAAGCATTCGCGCCGCAGTCGCAAGCGTTCTCTCTGTTAAAATGGCGCCGGGCCTGTTGACTCGCGCACGATAAACCTGGCTTGAATCTCGACCCTCTGTTGTGGCCGGTCGTGATCCTGGATGCGCGCCAATAATAACTTCACCGCTTCTCGACCCACTCTCACCATATCCTTGGAACTGGTGGTCAGGCGTGGCGTCAGGTAACTATCCATCGGGATGTCATCGTACCCGATCAGAGATAGGTCGGCAGGAACGCGCAGCCCCAAGTCGCTGGCGGCGCGCAGCGCGCCGACCGCCAGCAGATCGTTGAGGGCCAACAGTGCGGTAGGCCGTGCCGGAAGCCTGAGAAGCTGTAAGGCCGCTTGATACCCGTCTTCAACCGTTGCGCGGCATGTGATGATCAACTCCGATGCCACCGGTAGGCCAGCTTCCTGGAGGCAGTTCTGGTAAGGTCGCAGACGGTCTAACCCGCCGGCTATATCAAGGGGCAACTCCGCGCCTCCCGGATCCCACGAGGGCTGCACCCCATAAATCAAGCCAATCCGGCGGTGTTGCAGTGCCAATAAATAGCTCATTGCTTCCCTGGTTGCCGCTTCGTAATTGGACACCACACAATCTATCGTGGGGTGTTCCCCTATTTTTACGATGGGAAATCGCCGCCTGAGGAGTTGGGTTAAAATCTCTTGTACCCCTTCCGATTGAAAAATGAACGCGCTCATAAGAATCAACCCATCACTGCGCCGGCACAGCTCTTTAAAAACCTCTTTCCCATGGTCGGGATTGAGGTCGGCGGTGGAGAGGAGTAGATGATAACCCGCCGCGCGTAGCTCTTGCTCGACTCCGTCGGCTGTCTGCCAGAAATGAGGATTGTAAATATCCGGGAGAATGAGACCGACCGTCTGGGTGCTGCCCGAACGCAGCGCCTGGGCGCGGGCGTCCGGCTCATAGCCAAGTTCTGCAATGGCCTCCATAACCCGTTGGCGCGTTTCCTCGGAGATGGGCACCCGTCCGCCATCGGCAAGGCCATTCACTACATACGAAACGGTCGCCGTTGAAACTCCCGCCAGCCGCGCTACGTCCACTTGAGTTGGTCGTTTCATAAGGTTGTCACCTTTGGTTTCCCTTTATATGGTGATTTGGAAAAAGGGGTGTGTTTGATAGTGAATTTATGAACTTATACGTATAAGGTTATACGTATAAGTTCATAAATAATATAACACACCTTTGGGATGGTGTCAATAGGTAAGGCCAGATAAGCAGGGCTTTATCATTCTCGGCAGGTACAACCTGTCGAGAATGATAAGGCCCTGCCAGATAAGCCAGAGTTTTTATCATTCGCAAATGATAATGCGCCTGCTGATTGCGCCATAGGGGTTTGGCAGTACAATTTTGGAAACTACAATGGATAGGTTGGTGAGAGGTTCGGGAGATTTGTCGTTTGCTAAGAGAGGGTATGGGGGAGGACAATGCGGACTATCTTTCAGCATCTTGTGAACTCTTTTGCGCTCATCGAATATGTGTTGCGGCAGCGCCTGGCGTACTTCACCGACATTACCGCGCAGACCGAGTTGTGGAGCAAGTTGGGCCGTCTGCTGACGGTCGCGGGCCTGGGATTCTTCCTGTTTGGTCTGGTGATGGGGTTGGGCGGCGCTCTCGGCTGGGCGGCGCTATTTTCCGCGCTCAAACTGCCGCTGCTCTTCCTGGCGAGCGGCGCGATCTGCCTGCCGACGCTGTACTACTTCAGCATCGTCTTTGGCTCGCGGCTGCGTTTTCTCCAGACGATGACGCTGATTCTCACGGCGCAGGCGGTGGCGGCGGTGTTGGTGTTGGGCGCGACGCCCATCAGCCTGCTGTTTCTGTTCAGCGGGGCGGCCCCGGCATTCCTGGTCTTGTTGAACGTCGGGATTTTAGCCCTAGCGGCCACACTGGGATTAATTTTTCTGGTTCAGGGTGTGTTGTACGTTCAGGAAACCCAACCGCCAGAATCTGTCACCTGGCTGCAATGGGGCGTGATGCTTTTCAAGGGGAATTTGCGCTCCGCCGTCTTGCTGAGCTGGCTGGTGATTTATGGGCTGGTGGGCGCGCAGATGAGTTGGGCGCTGCGCCCGTTCTTTGGCGTGGCGTTGGAGGGGCGCGACTTCTTCAGCGCCGTGGATAGTGCGATCACACTCTGGTTGAATATGGGGAGATAGGTGAGAGGATGACTGACGACTTCCATAATCTTGTAGAAGTACCGGCAGGGAATGATAAAAGAAAAGAGCGCGAGGGCGTGGCGGATGAATTGGAACAGTTCACCAAAGGCACTCCGCCCACCATTGTCGTTCCGGCGCGCACCGTTGCGCCGCCGTCGTCGCCTGAGACGACCCTCGTTTGCACCTGGAAGGATCTGCGCGGCGTCTGGCGCATCTTTGCGATGTCTGAGTGGATCATGCGCGACCGGCAGGGCTTTTTCGAGGAGGTGCGCCAGGGCCATCAACTGACGGCCAAGCTGCGGGGCATGGTGTTGAGTGCGCTCATCTATCTGGCGCTGTTTGGCCTGGTGATGGGGATGTCGCACAGTTGGCAGCAGGCATTGATGTCGGCGCTCAAATTGCCGGTGCTGTTTTTGGTCACGCTCCTGATTTGCCTGCCGACGTTGTATTTCTTCAATCTACTCTACGGCTCGCAAATGACCTTTGCCCAAACCTCCGCGCTGCTGCTGGCGGCCATCACCATCACCGGCGCGTTGACCCTGGCCTTTGCCTCCATCGCGTGGTTCTTCTGGCTGACCATCGGGGAGCAGTACACCATCCTCATTTTGCTCAACGTCGGCATCCTGGCGATCAGCAGTTGGTGGGGATTGTCGTTCTTGCGCCAGGGGATGCGCTACGTGCAGCATGGCGCGCTCAACATCCGGCAAGGGCGCATCATGACGACGTGGCTGGTCATCTACGCTTTCGTCGGCACGCAGATGGGCTGGGCGTTGCGGCCCTTCTTCGGCGCGCCGGACACCCCATTCGAGATCATTCGCGGGGACGGTGGTACGTTTTACGGGAGCGTCCTGACGGCGTTGGGGTGGCTGTTGGAAAGATTGTTGGGGTTTTGATGCGGATAGGAGGTCAATATGGATAAATTGCCAATTGGCGTCCAGTCTTTTGAAATTATGCGCACCAGTGGCTTCGTCTACGTGGACAAGACCCGGTGGATTCATCAACTGGCAACGGAGGGCATGTACTACTTCCTGGCGCGGCCCCGCCGCTTTGGAAAGTCGCTGCTGGTTTCGACCCTCAAATGTTTATTCGAGGCCAAGCGCGAGTTGTTTGAGGGGCTGTGGATCGCCGCGCCGGGGCGCTGGGAGTGGCAGGCGCATCCGGTGGTGGTGATTGACTTCAACGGCATCACATTGGATACGCCGGAAAAGTTGCAATGGGGCTTGCAGATTGCCTTACAAGAGACGGCTGCCAACTATGGCATAGATTTACAAACACCGTTATTGCTTGCCCAATTCAAGGAGTTGATCCTGGGGTTACAGCGGAAAACCGGGCAGCCGGTGGTGGTGCTGATAGACGAATGCGACAAGCCCTTGATCGAGCACTTGGGTAAAGGAGAAGCTGGGTTAGTGACCGGGCAGGCCAACCGCGACGTCCTGCGCAGTTTCTACGGCGTGTTGAAGGAAACGAGTGTGGCGGCGGCGCTGCGTTTCGTGCTGCTCACCGGCGTCTCGCGCTTCAGTCGCGTTTCGGTGTTCTCGGCGCTTAACAACCTGAACGACATCAGTATGCACGAAGATTACGCTGTCCTGCTTGGCTATACTGACGCTGAGTTACAAACCTATTTCGCCGCATACATTGAGGGATTGGCTGCAAAACTGGATTGCACGCCCGCTGCTGCCCGCCTTATGCTTGCCCGTCAATACAATGGGTATCGTTTCTCCGAAAACCCGCTGCGGGTTTACAATCCCTTTTCGGTGTTAGCGGCGTTTGACCACAAGAAGCTGTCGGATTACTGGTTCGCCACCGGCACGCCCACTTTTCTGGTTAACCTGTTGCGCGAGCGTCAATACGCCTTCCCGGAGCTGGAAGGGTTGCAGGTCAGTTCAGCCGTCTTTGGAACGTTTGAGTTGGAACGCCTCGCGCCGGAGGCTTTGCTCTTCCAAACCGGCTACCTGACCATTGCCGACGTTGTGGATAACGAATACACGTTGGATTACCCTAACCTGGAAGTCAAGACCGCGTTCACCGAAGCGTTGCTGCTGGCCACTGAAGGCTTCGCCGCCCCGGCAAGCTCCCATGTCTTGCGCCTCTCGCGCTACTTGCAGGCGGGGGATATGGACGCCTTCTTCGCCTCGATGCAGGCCATTTTTGCCTCTATTCCCTACGACATTGAGACGAAGCGGGATGAAGCCTACTTCCATACGATCTTCTACCTGGCGATGGCCGCGTCCGGCGGGCAGGCGCAGAGCAGCGTCTTGACCAGCCGGGGGCGCATTGACATGGTGATGACCTTCCCCGACCGCGTGTACATCCTGGAATTTAAGTGCAATCAGAGCGCAGCGGCGGCGCTGGCGCAAATTCGCGCCCAGGGTTACGCCGAGAAATACCGGGCAAGCGGCAAAAAAGTGATCCTTGTGGGGATCAATTTCAGCACAGAACAACGCAATGTGGATTCCTGGCAGGTGACGGAGGTATGATGAAAAAATTTCCAAATCGTTATCGTCGTATCGTCATCAAATTCGGCACCAGCGTCCTGACCGGTGGGGCGCGCGAGTTGAATCCGCCGCAGATGGTGGAACTGGCCCGGCAGTGCGCCGAGCTGCATCACGCCGGGCACGAGTTGATCCTCTGCACGTCCGGCGCAGTGGCGGCGGGACGCGCGCGGCTGGGCTTCCCGCAGTTGCCGCCCACCGTCGCCAACAAGCAGATGCTGGCGGCGGTCGGCCAGAGCCGGTTGATGCTGGCGTGGGAGCGCTTCTTCGAGATTTACGGCATCCACGTCGGCCAGATTTTGCTGACGCACGGGGACGTGGAGAGCCGCCACCGCTTCCTGAACGCCCAGGACACCTTGCGCACGCTGATCGAACACCGCATCATCCCCATCATCAACGAAAACGACGCCGTGGCGACGGAAGAGATCAAGATCGGCGACAACGACAACCTCTCGGCGCTGGTGGCCGTGCTGACCGGCGCGGATTTGCTGCTGATTCTGACCGACCAGCCTGGCTTGTTCACCGCCGATCCCCGCGAGAACCCCGACGCGCAGTTGATCCAGGTGGTGGACGCGATTGACGAGACGCTGTGGGCTGCCGTGGGCGACAGCCACAGCGGCCTGGGGGTGGGGGGCATGGTGACGAAGGTGCAGGCGGCCAACATCGCCCGGCGCGCCGGCGTGGAGGTCATCATCGCCGCCGGGAAGGAGCCGAACGTTCTCTCGCGCCTGGTGCGCGGCGAGGCGCTCGGCACGCGCTTCACCGCGATTGACACGCCGCCGGAGAACCGCAAGCGTTGGATTCTGGCGGGCGCTGTCAACACGGGCTACATCGTGGTGAACGCCGGCGCGATGAACGCCCTGCGCGACCGGGGCGCGAGCCTGCTCCCGGCCGGCGTCGTCAGCGTGGAGGGGGACTTCGACCGGGGCGACACCGTCTCTATCCGCGCCACTGACGGCGCTCAGGTCGCGCGCGGCCTCACCCGCTATCCCAGCGCCGACCTGGCTCGCATCAAGGGCAGCCACTCCGAAAGCATCACCGACATCCTGGGGTATACTTACGGCGTCGTGGCCGTCCACCGGAACGACATGGTGTTGTTGTGAGGGGAAATCGGAAATGGGTAATGGGTAATGGGTAATGAGTAATGGGTTGTAGTTTATGAGTATGAGAGCGCAAATCCGCTGACCCGCCGATCCACTGATCCGCTGACCCGCCGATCCGCAATTTGTAATTTGCTATTTGAGGGGGAGGAATTCATGACTGACTTAGTGACAATGGGCCATGCCGCACGAACTGCCAGTTATACGTTGGGAACGCTGACGACGGCGCAGAAGGACGCGGCGCTGCTGGCGATTGCGGACGAGATCGAAGCGCAGGCAGCGACGGTGCTGGCGCAGAATGCCCTCGACATTGCCGACGCGCGCGCGAAGGGGACGGTCGAGGCGTTGCTGGATCGCCTGCTGCTGAACGAGAGGCGAGTGGCAGGACTGGCGGCAGACACGCGCAAAGTTGCCGCGCTGCCCGACCCGGTCGGCGAGGAAATCGAGGGGCGCGTGCTGCCCAACGGCATCCGCCTGAGCCGTCGCCGCATCCCCATTGGCGTGTTGGGCGTCATCTACGAGGCGCGGCCCAACGTCACCATTGACATCGCCACGCTCAGCCTCAAGACGGGCAACGCAGTCATCCTGCGCGGCGGCAGCGAGACGCTGCGCAGCAACCTGGCGCTCGTCGCCGTCATCCAGGCCGCGTTGGCGAAGGTGGGCTTGCCCCAGGCCGCCGTGCAATATATCGAGAATCCCGACCGCGCGCTGGTGGCCGAACTGCTGCGTCTGGACAAGTACGTGGACATGATCATCCCGCGCGGCGGCGCCGGGCTGCACCGGCTCTGCCGCGAGCAGAGCACGATCCCCGTCATCACCGGCGGGATCGGCATCTGCCACCTCTACGTGGATGCCAGCGCCGACCTGGAGCGCGCCATCCCCGTGATCGAGAACGCGAAGGTGCAGCGTCCGAGCGTGTGCAATGCGCTGGACACGCTGCTGGTTCACCGGCATGTCGCCGCAGAATTTTTGCCGAAAGTCGCGGCGCGATTGACGCAGAGCGGCGTCACGTTGCGCGCCACACCCGACGCGATGGCGATTCTCGCCAAAGACGCCGGCGGCGCGACTGTGTTGCCCGCCGGCCCGGACGACTTCGACCAGGAGTGGCTGTCGCTTGTCCTCGGCGTCAAACTCGTGGACTCTGTGGACGAGGCCATCGCCCACATCCGCGCCCACAGCACCGAGCACTCCGACGGCATCCTGACCAACGACTGGGGCAACGCCACGCACTTCGTCAACGCGATCAACTCGGCGGCGGTGTTCGTCAACGCCAGCACGCGCTTCAACGACGGTGGGCAGTTCGGCCTGGGGGCGGAAGTCGCCGTGAGCACCCAGAAGCTCCACGCGCGCGGCCCAATGGGGCTGGAGGCGCTGACGACGTACAAGTGGGTGGCGATTGGGGATATGCACATCAGACCCTAGACAATCGGCAGCCCCATCTACCGTCTACCGTCTACCGTCTGCCGTCTACTGTCTGCCGTCTACCGTCTGCCGTCTACCGTCTACCTTTTTTTGACTTAGTCTTTCTTTATATTATACTAGATGTGTGTTGACTAAACTTCTTTGGCGAAAGGAAAGACCTTCATGGTGACTCGCAGTGTTGTGCAAAGTGCGATTCATACGGCAGCGATGGCCCTGTCACATCTACCTCCAGAAGAGTGGGATGGGTGGGTGGTCTATCTCTGTCAATCATTGGAGGAAATTGCCGAGAACCAAGAGGATGGCGGGTGGCATCGTGATGAGATTTATCAAGAATTGATGAAGACGCTGCGGCAGCGCATTGAGCGCGGAACGTGGTAACGTAGTCTATATTGCGTTTGCTGTGGCGTATTTTACGGAATACGAATTACGTTTTCGTCTGTTCAAGAAAAATAGCCAATCAAATGTTAGCGAAAGGAGTCGTTTCGATGGAACTGAGCAAGAAGTTGGAGACTGCGATTAACGAGCAAATTCAGGCCGAGTTGTATTCCGCGTATATGTATCTCTCAATGTCGGCGTACTTTGAGGATATCGCCATGCCCGGTTTCGCGCACTGGATGCGCGAGCAGACCGAGGAGGAGATGGAGCACGCGATGAAATTCTACCACTACGTGGTGGAACGGGGCGGGCGCGTGGTTTTGCACTCTATCCAGCAGCCGCCGGTGGAGTTTGAATCGGTGTTGGATGTGGCGGAGAAGACTTACGCGCACGAACAGCACGTCACCAGCCTGATTTACAAGCTCTACGAATTGGCCCTCGCCGAAAAGGATCACGCTACGGCGGTTTTCCTCCAGTGGTACATCAACGAGCAGGTGGAAGAGGAAGACAACACGCGCACGATCCTGGAGCAGGTGCAGCGAATGGGCCAGAATCCACAGGCGTTGCTTATGTTTGACCGTCACCTGGGCGAGCGTGGGGATTAGCGTCTGGCAAGGAGTGCGTCAATGAAAGCGAGGGGAGACCATCCCCTCGCTTTTTTTTCAACGGATTGAACGGATTTTTCCGTTGAATCCGTTGAATCCGTTGAGGCTATTTTGTGGCTTCCCAGACGCGGAAGCGGGTGTCTTCCCAGGCGACGCCGACGTGGGCGAAGGCGGCGGCGAGCCACGGGCCGTAGGGCAGGAAGCGGTTGGCGACCAAATAGAGGACGCCGCCGGGCCGTAGGACGCGCGCGGCCTCGCTGACGAAAAGTTGCGACACCTCGAAGTCCACGCCGCGCCCGCTGTGGAACGGGGGATTGGCGAGGACCGTCTCAAAGGCTGCGTCGGCGAAGTCCCCCGCGCCGCACGTCAGGGTGACCGGCGCGTCGGGATAGCCGTTGGCGGCGAGTGTGGCGCGGGTCGCGGCGACCGCGCGGGCGGACACGTCGCTCAGGGCGACTGCCGCGCCCCGGCGTAGGGCGGCTAATCCCGCCACGCCCGCGCCGCAGCCTACATCCAGGGTGGGGGCGCCGGGCGTGACGCGCATTCCGGCGATCAGGGCGGCGGCACCGTCGTCAAGCCGGCCGGCGGCAAAGACGCCCGCGCCGGTGCATAGGCGCGTTGGGATGCCGTCCAGCGTGATGTCGCGCGTTTCAAGGGTGAACGGCGGCAGGGCAAAATCTCCCGGTGGTCGCACCGCCAGACCGGCGTGATAGCCGCCCTTGTGCGCCACGATGCCGGCTTGCCCGCAGAGCGCCTGCGCGTGCGCCGCCGCCCCTTTCACCCCCTCGTTCTTCGCGCCGACGAATATCAAGCGCGTGCCGGGGCGCAGCAAGGCCCCTGCTGCCTGGAGCAACTCCGCCTGAAACGCCTGCCCGCGCGGGAGGTGCAGCAGGGCCAGATCGCACGAGGTGGGTTCCAGTCCCGCAAAGTCGGCTTGCAGGGTCAGAGTAACTCGTTCCGTGCAGTCATTGCGCTTCAGAGTTTCCGCCAGGGATTGCGCCTCGGCGACGTTTTCCGTCCAGTAAAGCACCTTCACATTGGCGCGCGCTGCCCACAGGGCGGTTGCTGTCGCGCCGGGGCCGGCGACGAAGACGCGCGTTCCCTCGATGCGCCGCGCGGCGGCGAAGAGCGCCGCGTGGGCGGGCCCGGGGGCGGGCACGCCGGGCAGCCGCACGATGGTGGCCGGGCCGTCGGGGAGGGGGAAGGGAATAGACCATAGGGCGGAGTGACGGAGTAAGGCCGGGGG
>JAKQHY010000142.1 GCA_029555965.1 Chloroflexota bacterium
CGCGTTTTTCCACCGTTAACATTTCCTTTCCTCCGCTTCGTTCAGGTTTCCCTGATCTTAGCGGAGTTTGTGACTTAGGCGTTTCCCTTTTCGCCCATCATTTCCAGGCCCGGTGTTTCCCTTTTAGTTTATCAAAAACAATGGGTAGCCGATCTCTATGGTCCCTATCCTTACCAACCGGACTCGACTCTATTCTCGAACTGGGAACTTTCCAATCGGGTTGTGCGAGGCCGACAGGATGTGCATACCCCTCCTGGGCCAGGGGCATCCGCGAGCGTTCGCGCGAGCGAAAAACCGGAGGGGGGACGGAAAGAGAACATAGGTTTTCGCTGTGCCGGCGGCCCGGAGCAAAATTGGCGAGATCAAGTTGTAAGCTCATCTATCCTCCCTGAACCAACAGTGCAGGTACCTGATCTGAGCGAGATGGTCTACATCCCGGCGGGGGAGTTCGTCATGGGCACCGGCACGGAACACGACAGTAACCACCAAATAGGCAGCCCGGCCCATGTGGTTTACCTGGATGCTTTCTATATTGACCGCTATGAGACCACCGTAGCGGACTATGCCGAGTTCCTCAACACACGGGGCAACAACGACTGCTCGGGGAACTTTTGCGCCGGGCAGTATATGGGTCAGGTCAGAGGTCAGTGGATGGAGTTGGTTGACGGTCTCTACCAGGCTCAGGCTGGCTTCGAAGACCGTCCTACAGAGAATGTAACGTGGTGGGGAGCAAGTGCCTATTGCCAGTGGCGAGGCAAGCGGCTGCCCACCGAGGCGGAGTGGGAGAAGGCCGCACGGGGCACCGATGGGCGATTATACCCTTGGGGAGACGAGTGGGACTCGGAACGCGCCGCGCTTTATTCTCACATGCTTCTCCCTGGCACTTACCCTCTACCAATAGGCTCCCACCCAGGGGATATCAGTCCTTATGGGGTTTACGATATGTTGGGGAATGTCGAGGAGTGGGTAGCGGACTGGTATATGGAGGCTTATTACCTCGAATCGCCATATGCAAACCCAATGGGACCGGAAAGCGGATGGAATGGGGAGCGAGTGACACGGGGGCCAGCGGCTTATATTTCACATAAAGGACTTATTCTTAGGATGAATTTATCCCCTTGGCAAAAAACGGGCGTTCGTTGCGCATACATACCTTGAGCACTTTGGAGAAAACCGATGAAAACAAAGAAATTCTTTCTCGTCATAAGCGCGTTAGCTGTTTTGGCAATTTTAAGCATTCTCACAGGTTGTGGATCTACTCCAAGTCCCAGTCCCACACCATCCCCAACAACATCTCCTACACCTACAACTTCTCCAACGCCATCTTCAACGCCAACAACGCCCCCCCTAATAGAACTCGGCGTCAATTCGTTCAATGATCCGGTACAACCCAACGGCAATATCGGTGAGGTGACTTCCCTCGGTGCAACCCGTGATCGGTGGGCCGTGGAATGGTTTTGGGTCGAACAGCCGTGGCGCGAGGATGACCTTGCTTGGGGATTGGGGAAGGGTGAGTTCGGTTGGCAGGGCACTTTCTATCTGAGTCATCTCAATGGTCAACCAGACATTCCATTTGACGTTAAGGGTGCTGCCGACGTTGTAAGCAGTTTAAAGCCCTTGATCGCGTTACACGGCGTCCCGCGCATCTACGATTGCACAGGAACTTATGTGGACCCACCTCTCCCTTCCACAGACGATACCTACGAACATCAAACTGAGTGCGATATTAACTCGGATCCTTACCATAGCCGGATTGAGGGACTTTTTGTTGAACCCGCAGTTGTGGGCAATGTTGCCAATCCGGATAACCACTGGGCGGCTTATGCCTTTGCTACAATGCAGCACCTTAAGCCTTACGGCATCGCACAGTACGAAATATGGAATGAACCAGATTTGCAATGGCGTGGGGATCCCACTCAAGATATTGGCAACACCAGTGGTTCAACGGAAGAAGCCTGGAAAGATGATTATGCTAGACTGATAGAGATCACAGGTCAGGTTGCCCAACAGGTAGGCGACATCACGCTTGTTTTGGGCGCCCCAAGTTCTAACGAGACCACTTATGCGGGGCCTGGGGATCCTCTTTATGAAGAGGATACAAGTGGAACCCGAGGATGGGTGAAACAAATTTGGGGTGATCTCAACTCATCTTCTAGTGTGAATTATTTGAACGCCGTCGCCATCCATTCCTACGACTGGCCTTTCCAAACCTGGAGCATTGCAGAGCGGGCCAAGAACCTCATCCCGGGCAAACCTATCTGGGTCACCGAGAGCGGATTGGCATTGTGCGGACTTCCGGCTCGTGGAGCACAATGCACCCGCAAGCCGGAACAGCAAGCATCCTATGTACTTCAACAGTTTGCCTACGCCCGAGCGGCGGATGTCAAGGTCAACTATCACTTCAGAATGTACGATGATCCGCGTCAATTCGGACTCCTCTCAGCTCCCGGACAAGAAGAACGCCCGGCAGCGACAGCAGCCCGCTTGGCAACACAGTACTTATCCACCACGAAGCTCATCACGTCGACCTCAATTATGCCGGAAGCTGGCACGCGTGATGCCTTCGGAAAGTTTATAGGGGAGCATAGTTATACCCAGATGGTCTTTGAATCTCCTGACGGCACCCAGCGCATCACTGTATTGTGGAACAACACTGAGCAATCTCAGGAGATCACTGTCACGCGATGGCCTTCCGCAGTTTCCGCTGAATTACGCGATCAGAACGACAAGGAGATTTCGAGTTGGGCGACAGCGCCAGAAAACTATGTCTTTACGTTAGAAGCAGCATCACCTCTTTCCTTTGCAGAACAAAATGGTACTATTAACGACAAGACTGATTCAGTTTATAAAAAGTTTGGTGTACCCGCAGTCGGTGGCACCACATATCTACTCATCGAAACCGCTGTTCCTAAACCTAAATCCACCCCCACCGGCTCTGCCTCCGTGATCTGCGAAAACGGGAAACCCGTAGGCAGCGACCTCGCGGCCTACGACGAGTTCAGCGGCCTGCGCGACGTCACCGTGGCGTGCAGCCCGGCGCGCACTTTCAACCTCTCCTGGACGGATCCCGGCCGCTTCTATGCCGGCACCACCCGCCTGCACCCCGAACTGGGCGCCACCTGCCAGTTGACGCTTACCAACCAGGCCGGCTTCAGCGCCTACCAAACCCTCCACGGAGACTGTGGGGGCGGGGGCGGTGGGGGAGGAGGTGGTTCCGGACCGGGCGGCGACCACCCCGACGACAACGCTTCCGCGGCCAGCGCGCCCATTCTGGACGCCTTCTTCGCCCTGCCGGCGGGGGCGCGCAGCGTCCCGCAAGTCGCCATCCTCAACCGGGGCTTTGCTCACGAACTGTGGCGCTGGCTTCTGGACATGGGGGAACCGGCCACGCTCATTGGCCTGGACTTCGCGCCGGCAGCCACCGCGGCCCACTACCCCGTGCTGCTCATCCCCACCGGCGGCCTGTTCGGGCTGGAAAACGACACCGCCTTCCGCGCGCGACTGGCGGAGTACACCCGCCTGGGCGGCGCCCTCGTCACCTTCGCGCAACAGCACGGCTACGAATACTACGCCCTGCCCGGCGGGGAACTGGACGGCTACGGCTGGGATGAAGACATCTCCTGCTTCAAAGCCGCCCTGACCATGGAAACCTGGCATCCGGCGCTTTCCAGTTTCCGCCGCGACACCCTCACCGTCCACGTAGACGGCTACTTCACCCGCTGGCCGGACGAGGCGCAGGTGCTCCTCTCCCGCACCGCCAATGGCCAGCCCGGCGTGCTGACCTACTCCTTCGGCGCGGGGCGCGTCATCGCCACCACGCTCTATGACGACTGGGGCGTCAGCTTGGGCCAGTCCGCGCCCGACGCGCAGACGTTGCTGCGCGATCTCCTGACCTGGGCCATTACCCCGGCCAACCTGCCGCAGTACGCCCCCGGCACAGCAGCCGTGCTCACGTTACCCATCACCAATACCACTGCAACGGAGAGCAACGGCGTGACGCTGCGGCTGATAGACCCGGCGCGCCAGGTCGTCCTGACCACCACCCTCACCCTCACCCTCCCGGCCGGCGCGGCGGCCAGCATCCCGGTTACCTTCACGGCGGCCACGCCGCGCGGCCTCTGGCGTGTGGATGCGCAACTCTGGACGCTGGCGCAGTATCCGCTCACCGGCTTCCGCCAGGTCGCGCGCTACGCCGTGGCGCAGCCCCCGGCGCTGGTAGACCCGGCCACGCCGCTCTACTTGAGCATCACCGCCCCGGCGACGGAGTACGTTGAAGGCAGTGTCGCGCCCTTCACCTATCACCTCTACAACCGGGGCAGCACGCCATTGACGGCCACCGTGTCCTACGGCCTCAATCACCAACACCTGGCGGATTACACCCGGCTGGCGGCGGACGTCGTGGTGCCGGCCGCCCAAGGTGACGTTCCCGGCACGGCAACGCTGACCCAAACCTTGCGGGTAGCGCACTATTTCCGGTTGCGCGGGTACGCCACCGCCGGGGAGTGGCAGGCGCAAGCCGCGTTTGGCGTCTGGAGCATCCCTCCGGCAGTGCGGGTGTTCATCCAGAATGGTCTGGCGGTGCGCGGCGCCCCGGTGACGGTACACCTGAGCGTCAACAATCTCAGCGCCGCGCCGGTGACCACCACCCTGTTCCTCACCGCGGTGGATGGCGCACGCCACGTTTACCACACTGCCACCCTGACCGCGGCGCTGGCGGCCTTGCCGCCGGGGATGCCGTGGGCGCAGCCGACGGTGCTGTCGCACACCTTCAACGTGCCGCCGTCCATCACCGGCGGCAGTGGTCAGATTTGGGTAGAGGCGCGCGACGCGGCCCAGGCCGTCATCGGCGGCGGCGTGGCCCAGTGGCACACGCCGGAGTCCCCGTTGGCCTTCTCCCTGCTGCCGGCGCCGTCCCTCACCGGCGGCGGCCCGGCGACGTTTACCGTGGCCATCACCAACACCAGCAGCTCGCAAACGGTGGCCCACGGCGCGCTGACCGTAACCCTGAAAACTCCCGTCGCCGGCGTCACCGCCGCCACCACCGTCCCCTTCACCCTGGCGCCCGGCGCGACGCGCCTGTTGACCGCGCCGCTGGACCTTCCCCTGTTAACGTGGGGGCGGTACAGCCTGACCTTGGCCCTGCGCGACGAGTACGGCGCGCGGCTGCACCAGGTTTTCTGGAATACGCTGCCGGATGTCACCGGCGCCCCCGACCGGCCGGCCTATCACGCCCGCGAGACGGTCACCGTGACGGTCACCCTGGCGCCGGCCCGCCCCGGCACGCCCCCCCTCGGCGCGCTCTTGAACCCCGCCGCCAGCGCCGTCACGCATCCCGGGCCATTCGTCCCGCCACAGAGCGTCACCTTACACGCCGCGTCCCT
>JAKQHY010000103.1 GCA_029555965.1 Chloroflexota bacterium
GTGAAATAGCCGCCAAACTCGCGGTCAATCGAATGACGCTCCCAGAAGGGAATAGCGTCATCGAGGAGAGCCGTGTGATACTTTTCTGCGTAGTTCTTTGTGTCCATACGTTCCTCTAAAAACAAACCACGAATTTACACGAATCTTCACGAATTAGAAACCACAGATTAGTGTAGATTCGTGAAGATTCGTGGTAAAAACTATCAACCTTCAGAGGTTAATAGCCCAAAATGCTCACAATACCGTCGGTACAGATGCCCCGCCTGCAAGTAGCACGAGTTGGGACTCATGAAGTGCGCAAATTCAAAAGTGATGGCTTTCTCAATACCGATTTGCGCGGCGGCTTGCAGCTTGAGCAGTAGCTTTTCCCACTTGATCGGCAGGAATTTGATGGGCATGTCGCGGTCGAAGGTTTCGCTGTTTGTCCAGCAGCGCAGGCCGTGTTTATCCGCCAGTTCCTTGTTGATTGCCAGGTAGGTCGGCAACTCGTGGAAATCCACATGCCCGTCCTGGAAGGCCACAATGTCCACCGCGCCCGCGATGCCCGCCATAATTTCGCCCCACTCGCGGGCGTGCTCCTCCGGCGTGATGCCCTGCGCCTTCGCCGTCTCCGTCCCAAACGCCGACACGGACTTGATCCCATCCATCCATGGCGAAATCAGCACGGGCAGATCGGCCAGGGATTTGCAGTGGCGGCCCATCTCCGCGTAAATTTCGATGATACCCTTGACGCGGCGGCTCACTTCCTGTGTGAGATACCAGCCCTTGAAGGCCGGCTTGTGGCCGTAGCGCGCCCAAACTTCGTCCACCACTGCCTTGTTGAGGTCTACCTCCTTGCGGAATTCGCCCGCGTGCCAGTAGCGCCCAGAGTCATACGTGCCGAAGTAAAACGCCATGCCGTATTCTTCCGCCAGATCGAGGAACAGCTCCACCAGATCCACCGGCGGGATAAAGCACCCTTCGTGGGCGTGCAACACTTCCGAAGGGTAAGTCATCCAATGCTTGTGCCCGCTGCGGATAAGGATGACTGTGTCAATGCCGATGGCGCGCATCACTGCAAAATCGCGCGCCCACTCCGCCCGCCCCCAGTTTTGGTGCGGGATGTCGTGGCTGATTTCATCGAGAAATGTGCCGGTTAATCGCATAGACCCTCCTAAAAATAACATGGATAGACAGGATGTACAGGATTTTTTTCTTTTATCCTGTCCATCCTGTGCATCCATGTTCATTTTTTCAGCTTTGTGAACAGATCACGGAAGATGGCGTCGCGGTGGACGTGGTAGGCGCTGCGGATGAGGTGACGGCCATGGTCAAAGCTCCACGTGCCCTGGTCGGTGACGATGGGGCTGTGGACGAGGCAGCTTGGCGTCCAGGAAGCGTCCAGCAGGTATGCGATGGCCGCGATGTCCCAGATGACCTTCGACCAGCCGAAGTGGTCCTTGTGATACCCCTTGACCGTCTCCGCCAGGTAATCGCCAATCGCGCCCCGGCCGGCGACGTAGCGTTCGATTTCGGCGACGGTGGTGTGCAGGTGCGAGACGACGCTCATGCACGGCAGTTGGACGACCGGAACGCCGCAGTCGAAGATGACGCGCGCCGCCGGGACGTCCTGCCACAGGTTGAACTCGCGCGTGTTGGGCCAGTGGAAGGCGTGCCCGCCGAGCCACACCACGACGATCCGGCGGATGATCTCCGGCTCCATCAGAATGGCGGAGGCAACGTTGGTGATCGCGCCGATGGCGACGACGTAGAGCGGCTCGTCGTCTTCGCTGCGCGCCATCGCTTTGGCGACGAGGTCTCGGGCGGCGGCGCTCTCGACAGGGTGCGCCGCGTCGGGCAGGTAGCGGTCGGAACCCCGGAAGACGAAATTCTCCGGCGAGACGTCCAGCCGTTCCAGCAGGCGCAGGATTTCCTGGTAGCTCTTCTCCATCCCGTCGGCGGGGCCGCAGGAGCGGTCGTTGAAGAACGGGGCGGCGTAGAGCGCCCGCACGTCCAGCTTCTCCAGCGAGAGCAGCGCGTAGACGACGGCGAACTGGTCGTCCACCTCATTGTAAGTGTCGGTGTCGAGCACCATCGGCACTTTGCCGGTCGGCGGCTGCAACCGGGTCAAACGAAAGGGTTCGGATAGGGTGGGAAACTGCATATAAACTCCTTCTCGGCTATAGGCTGCCGAAACTTTCTTCTTGAAGCAATTCCAGAACATATTCCATCCGCGCTATGCGCAATTCTGCCAATTTCTGGGCTTAGAACCTATCCGAAAATTATGGCGATGTTGTACCACTACGTCAGGCCTTGCGGCTAATGAACATTAAAAAATTAAATCGGTAATAGGCCCACATAGCGTAGCAGCGCGGGTGAAGGGGTGGCAAAGTCATCCAAGAAATCGCAAACACGTTGCTTAAGGGCGGGCCAATCATCGCTCAAGCGGTGCAGGTGTAACTGGTCTTGCTTCAGCCACCGCCAGAGTTTCTCGATAGGATTCGTCCACGGGGCGTAGGTGGGTTGAAACAGTAACTGGATGGGCAAATCATCCGTGGGCCAGGTGGCGCGCGGGGTTGTAGGCCAGTTGTCCGGGAGCTTAGGGCGCCAAGGGAACTCTTGGGGTTCGAGGACAGCCAATACATCCGGATGAGCATGGACGGGCCAGTTATCTTGCGCCACGTATAGCCGTTGCGCATCTGGATAGGCGGCGTGCAGATCCGCATAGAACTGCCGAATGGCGGGCAACGTAGTGTGTGCGCGCAGCAAATAGGTGACTTGTCCGGTCAGCGCATTCATCGCCGCGATGATCCGCGCGGTCGTGTCGCTGCGGTAACTGCGCTGCGCTAATGGGGTTGCGGTACCCTTTTGGGCATAAGCGCAGGCCACGCTCGGTTGACGATAGAAGGTCAGTTCGTCCAAGTAGAGAAACACATAGCGCCGGGGCGCCGCCCGAGCTTGCGCCAGATAGGTGGCAATACGCGTCTGTTTAGCGTCATAGTGCGGATCCGGACTGTGTAGGTAGTCGCGGGCCCGTTTGTAGTGCAGTCCCAAGCGCCGCAAGAGCTGCCACAATCCACTGGCTGTCGTTACCCGCAACCAGGTACACGGACGCAAGAGCGTATCCAACGTCCAGCGGCTCCGCGTGATCCCATAGTGCTCTGGGGCCCGGCCAATGATCTCCACTAACTTGCGGTGCGCCGCGGCGGCATCAACACACTGAGGGGAAAAAGCGGGCTTGCGCCCGCGCCCCGTGCTGATGACCAACCCGCCGAGTTTGTCAGTCAAGTAGCGATCCAGCCAACTATAAACGCTGTCAGGATCACGAGGTTTCAACAATCCGTGCAACGCTACATGATGAGGCGAAGCGCCATCTGCGATCTTTAACAGCGCCGCGCAACGTTCACGCATATACGGTCGGGAATCGTGGTCCCGCAGATCTTCCAATTCGGCGCGCTCAGTAGCGCTCAGGGTTAAGGTACGGCGTGCGGTCATAGCTATTCACCTCCGCG
>JAKQHY010000147.1 GCA_029555965.1 Chloroflexota bacterium
AAGTACACAAAGGATTTTAAGGCACGAATTAACAAAATCTACACGACTGAGGTTTAAAGTGAATAATTTTAAGCCTTACCTGAATTTTCTTCGTGTCCTTCGTGTCCTTTGTGGTTAGCCGCCCTTTTTTCAGGAGAGTCATGAGTAAGCCTTCAGATTTATCCCTGCTAAATCCAAGCGTAATCGCCGACAAAGCATTTCCCCATCCTAAAAATCATTCGGGCAGAAACGTCGCAAACACCTGATTCCCCAACAAGCGCCCACGCACACTGAGCCGCGCGCGCCCCCCATCCCATTCCAACAGACCGGCTTCCATCAGGCGGGCAATGATTGGCGCGTAAACCTCAGCCAGTTCCGCCCCAAAACGCTCGCGGAAATCAGCCGCTGTGACTCCTTCGGCCAGACGCAACCCCAACATCATCGTTTCGCCCTGAACCAGAGCAGGAGGAATGTGCTCCTCCTCCGCAACCGGCCACTCCCCGCGTTCCAGTAAGTGAATATAGGCATCAGGATGTAACAGGTTGTGCCAGCGGCGCCCCCCCCACGAGGAGTGCGCCCCCGCCCCCACCCCCAGCCATGACTGATTGCGCCAGTAAGCCAAATTGTGCCGACTGGCCCATGGGCCAATAGACTCCGTCTGACCGCCAGGCGGCAACGACCAGATGGTCAGCGGCATGCTCAGACCGCGCGCCCAATTCGAGATCTCGTACTGCCAAAAGCCTGCCGCGCACAAAATGTCAGAGGCGGCCTCATACATATCAGCAGCCAGATCGGGATCGGGAAGGGGCGCCACACCGGCTGCTACCTGCGCGGCCAGCGTAGTCCCCTCCTCCAGTGTCAAAGCGTAGAGGGAAAGATGCTCTGGGGCTAACGCCAAGACTTGCGCCAGCGTATGCTCCCAATGCGCCAGGGTTTGACCGGGGAGGCCAAACATCAAATCCAGGCTGAGGTTGTCGAAGCCCGCACGCCGTGCCAGTGTCACGGCCTCAACGACTTCTTTCCAGGTGTGGATACGCCCCAAAAGCGCCAACTCGTTGGCGCACGCGGATTGCACACCCAAACTCAGGCGGTTGACGCCGGCTGCGCGCCACGCCCCCAACAACGTTGCGTCCACTGTGCCGGGGTTTGCCTCAAGGGTAATTTCAGCCGCATCGGCCAGTGTAAACTGCGCCTGCACGGTACGAAGCACATCTGCCACAGCCTCCCCCAGCAATGAGGGGGTTCCGCCGCCGCAGTACACGGTTGTGATCCGCAGGCGGCCATGCCGCGCCGCCAGCAAGGATAGCTCTCGCTCCAAGGCCGCAATGTAGGCCAAGCGCAAGTCCAGCAGCCCGGCGTAGGTATTAAAATCGCAATAGGTGCAGCGACGCAGGCAAAAAGGAACGTGAATGTAGAGAGCGACGTCCACCGCCCCTCAAGAGACCACGCCCTGCGTGAGATTCAGGAAAAGGCTTTCCAATGTCTCGCGTTCCTCAACATAGGATAGGACTGGAAAGCCGGCATTCACCAACGCGGCCAGCAAGGCCACCGCGGCATCATCCGCGCCAGAAAGTGTCACGTACAACGCCGCCAGGCCGCCGTTATTGGGCGGCGCGAGTTCTACGCTGAGGACGCCGGGCTGCGCTCCCAGCCAGACCTGGGCATCATCCGCCGGCCCCAATAACATCACCCGCACCTGACGATGCGGACGCAAACGCGCGCGGATCGCGTCCACCGTGCCTGAAGCAACCAGACGGCCCTGCTCCACGATACCCACGTGCGTCGCCACATCATCCAATTCGCGCAGGACGTGCGAAGATAGAAAAATGGTCTTGCCCATTTCCTGAAGTACACGGAAGATTTCCCGCAATTCCACCCGCGCGCGCGGATCGAGACCGGCGGCCGGTTCATCGGCAACGATGAGCGCGGGGTCATGCACCAGCGCGCGCGCCAACCCCAGGCGCTGCCGCATCCCCCGCGACAAGGTACGGACTTCATCATCTCGCCGGTGCACCAGCCCCACCAGCGCCAACAAATCATCCACCATTTTGGCGCGTTGCGCCGGCGCAATACCGTAGCAACCGGCAAAAAAGTCCAGATATTCTGCCACCAACATCTCACTGTAGAGGCCAAATTCGTCGGGAATGTAACCAAGCAGTCGGCGCACATCACGCGGCTGCGTGTCCACCCGATAGCCGCCCACCAACACCATACCACTATCAAACCGCAACAGGGTGGACAGAATACGGATGGTGGTCGTTTTACCGGCGCCATTCGGGCCAACAAAGGCATAAATACCCCCAGACTCCACCTGCAAAGTCATGTGATCCAGCGCGGGCAGCTTCCCCTTGCGGTAGGTTTTGCACAAATCTGTTACTTCTAGAATCGTTGCCATACTGCTCCCCGAAAATGATCGCAATGGATTGAATGGGGTCAACAGAGATTTTTCCCCACGTGAACCAATCCTCGCCAGTATACCCGTGAACGCAGGAAAGCAAAGTAGCGCCGTTAAAGCTCCCTTCTAAGCCACTCAGTCAATCCACTGAGAATGTGAAACGTGAGGGATGAGCATCCCTCACGTTTCACCATCAGAGCCGCTCTGTTAGAGCGGTATCGTCCCGGAAGTCACTCGTGTTCAGATAAGTTTAGGTCAACGCCGATGCGACCTCTTTTAATTAGGGACGTTTCAAAGGTGCGAAACGTCGTGAATGCTCCGGGACGTAACCCACAAAGTAAGCCGTAAACAGACGGCACACGCGCGACCCGCTTATTCATCGCCGCCAACGATGGTGAAGGTGCGCCCCGTGTTGGCCGGTTGCGGCCACACAGCCGGAGATGGTGTATAGGAAGATGGCATGCTGTATCCCGGCAGCGCCGGCGGAGCAACGACGATGACCGGCGGTTGTACAGCTGGGAGTGAAGACGTCGGCGCAGACGATCGCGCCCATTCGCGGCGCAACAGCAGGAAGCCCAGGCCTAACGTCGGCGTCATCACCGCGACGCCACAGCCCAAGCCGAGCAGCAACGCCAGCGAGTCCTGGCTAAGCCGTTGCCCCACGACTACCGCTAACCCCAATCCGAACACGGCGATCAACAGCGCCGCCCATCGCCCGATACGCTTGCTCAATGAATCTTGTCCGGTCATCGCGGCCTCCTCACATCTCAGCCTTCAAAGGCGCGGTCGGCAATGCCAGGTGCAGCGCGTGGCCCACGCCGACATTCGCCGTCAACTGTTGTTGGAGCGCCTTCTCGGCGATGTAGGCCACCTGAAAGCGCACCATGACTTCGCCGCCGCCCAACGCCAGGAAGTCGCCGCGGCCGTGCAGCAAATGCGCGTTGGTTCCCGCGCGTCCGCTGGCGACCCGCGCGTCGTCCGCGGAGACCACGCGCCCCACCAGTCGCAGCGGAAAGTTGGCGCGCATCAGGCCGCTGAGCACCGCTGCTGAGGGCCGTTGTGTTGCGGCCACCACGTGAATGCCGGCCTCGCGCCCGCGCTGTAATAGCCGTGTCAACAAATCGGACACCGCGGCTCCCCCTTGCATCACCAGGTCGGATAGTTCATCAATGAGTACGACGATACGCGGCACAGCCTCCGGCGTCTCACCGCGCCGGTCACGCACTTCCATCATCCGCACCGCGGAATGAAGCGCCTCGATGGCTTCCGCCACGCCGACGACCGGCGGGCGGGTCAGATGGGGCAGTCCGGTCAGTACGCGAAATGCGCGCCCCTTCGGGTCCAGGCAGAGCAACCGCAAGGCCTGTGGCGCATGACCCAACACCACCGACGCCGCGAGCGTCCGCAGCAGCGCCGACTTGCCTGAGCCGGTCGTCCCCGCTACCAGGATGTGCGCCACATCTGGCGAGGCCAGCCGCACCAGCAGCGGCGCGCCCTCATCCGTCAGGCCGAGGAGCACGGTAGCGGGTTGCAGGGGCCTTACCTCCGGCAGCAAGGTGAGAAAGTCCACGGCGCGCGGTGTGGGGTTAGCAAACTCCAAAATCACGCCTTCTTCGCCGCGCCGCACGTGCAGGCTGGGCGACTTGAGGGCCAGCGCCAGATCATCCGCCAGATGTTTGATGGCGGCGAAGCGAGTATGGGGAGCGGGGTTCAGAAAAAAGCGGATCAGGCGCGGGCCAACCGTGCCGCCGGTGATGTGACCGGGGGCGCGGTGCGCAGCCAGGACGGCTTCCACGCAATCAGCTTGAGCTTCCAGGTAAGGACGCATCTGTTGGGACATGACTCTGCTCCAGTTCCAGGGGATAATTAGAACTTATGTTCTAATTATAATAGTGGTTTTGAGATTGTCAATAGGGCGAAGAACTTCTTACAGAGTTTTGTCGTTGGTCCGCAGATTGAGGCCACATCACCTGGGGAGTTCCAGAATTTAAATTATCCCATCCGACTTCGCGGTCTTAGCTCAACGCTGACGCGACAGCGGAGATGGTCAAGAGGATAGTAACCAGGAGTAACACCCCACTCCCCAGCCAGAACCCCATGATGCCGCAGAGCAACGACAACAAAGTCGCCGGCGCCAGCGCCAGAATCAGATAATCGAGCGCGCGCATGTTTTTGTTTTGAGCCGCCAAACCGCGAACCCAGAGGATGGCGCCGCCCCCCATCAGCAGCAAGCTGACGCCAATGGTGACGGCGGCAATCTGAGCGCCGGAGCCGTAGGGTAGATTGACCACCAACACGCCGCAACTGCCGGTGCGCGGCGGGAGTGGCGCGCTACGCTGAACGTGAAGGCGGACAAAGATGAAACGTCCCCAGGCAGCCTCTTCGGGCGAGATGGGCCATTGGAGCGTGTGTTTCTCGCCAGGAGCAAGTTCGAAGCGCGAGCGCTCTTCTCGTGTTAAAAGAACGGACCCATGGGTGATGTGTGCGTCAACAGTGCGCGTGAGCTTCCAGTCTGCCGAGTTGGTAAAAGTTGCGAAGACAACGCCTGTCTCTTGCCGGTTCAGCAGGACAGGACATTTCAAGTTCTCAAGGTTGAGCGCGCTCGAATCGGTACTGGCATCAAACAGGCTGGCCTCAAAATTGGCCCAGGCCAACAATGCCGCAAAAAACATTCCCAGCAAAACGCCGCCAAAGAATCCATACAATCCCAAGGCGTGACGCCAGCGTTTTGATTTTGTAGTCATGGCTCACCTCGTGTAAAATAGACTAAGAACCTATCCAAAAATTATAGCGACGTTGCGCCGCTGCGCCGGGTCTTACGGCTAAAGCCGCTTTCAGGAAGGTATTTTTTCGTGGGCGGGCTACGCCCGCCCACGAAAAAATACCCTTCAAACCGCGCCTTTAGGCGCAAATCGTAGACCAAAACGAATTTTCG
>JAKQHY010000149.1 GCA_029555965.1 Chloroflexota bacterium
AATGGGACTGGAAAGCGCGCGCCGAAGCCTGGGACGAAGAACAGATCGCGCAGCAGCGGGCGTCCGCCATTGCCGAAGCGCAGGAACGCCGTCAGCGCGAAGCCGCCGAGCGCGAGAAGGCGCGGCAGAACCGGCGTTCGCTGCTCAATGGCTTTATGGGAAAGTTGTCCGACGCGCTGATCAACTTCCCGGATGGTTCCAAACTCGACGAACTGACCAAAGCCACGCAGATGGTGGTGCAGGAACTGCGCGCCGAGTACAACGACCTGCCCGTGCAGAAGATCGGTTTTATGAATGAAGAAGACCTCGACGCCGCGATTGAACAAGAATTCGAGCGGCTACTCCGGGGTTCCGGGGGAGTGGCGGGACTGGCCGGCAGCGGAGAAGGCGCGGCTGCTTAAGCGGCTGCGCCAGACGCAGACGCCAAGCTTGATCGCTTCGCAGCGGGTGCAGCAGCCCGTCCCGCCCTTCCCTGAATGGTTGAAACTGGTCACACCCACCTTCCGGTGGGATTGGCCGTACTTACAGTACATCCAGCAGCACCTTGATAGAGTGACGGCAGGGGAGATTGACCGGCTAATGATCTTTCTCCCACCACGGCATGGGAAGTGTCTCGCCGCAGGGAGTCGGGTGTTAATGGTTGATGGGCGGCTGTTGCCCATTGAAGATGTGCGCCCCTCAGACACGGTAATTTCTCTAAATTCAGCCGGTTTTTTCTGTTCTGTTGATATTAACCATCTTATGCAGAATGGAGAACGAACCGTGTTGAAGATAACTTTGATTTCAGGCCGTGAGCTGATATGTACAGAAAATCATCCCGTACTCACTGTGTTGGGATGGAGTGATGTCGCCCAATTGAAGGTCGGCGATGCAATTGCAGTCTTGCGCCAGGCACCCTCACCGGAAAATCCAAAGTCACTGCCGTATGGTTTTGCCGCATTACTTGGGTATTTGGTAGGCGACGGGTCTTTTGGTCAGGGTAATCCAATTGTGACCAACCCTGAGCCAGAAGTAGTAGCGCATTTGCGGGATATTGCCACTCATCACGGGTGGGTGTTGCGCCAGGATGGAAAATATTCTTGGCACATTCGGAGACCAAACCTAAAAGTACCCCGTGAAACATCTTGTCAAGCACGACTACACGAGTATATGCAACCGGCGAAGTCTGCCGACAAGCGCGTGCCAGAGTGTATTTTCACTGCTGGGCAGGAAGACTTGTGTGCGTTTTTGGCCGCGTATTTTAACTGTGATGGCACGGTAAATGACAAACGCGAGGGGGCTGCGGAATTCTACTCGATAAGCGAAGGGCTATTGCGGGATGTGCAGCATTTACTCACCCGTTTGGATATCTACAGTACCTTACGGCGTAAAAAAGGACGTTATCAGGGAGAAGTCCACTTAAGCTGGCGTTTGATTGTTAGTGGGCAAGATATGATCCGGTTGGCTGAATCGCTACCGGTGGTTGGGGAACGTGGGCGCAAGCTACGCGCAGTCGCAGCACAGGCACAACAACGGAGGCATTTCCCAGAATACGAGGCTATCCCGGTTGGTTGGAAAACATTGATGACTAAAACTGACAGTTGGCATCGTTTCAATACTGGGGTACGTGTTGACAAATCCTATAAGTACGGCACTGCGCGCCATATAGTTCAGCAAGTAGCAGAAGCTGAGGACAACGACAAGCTGCGGGCGCTCTGCAATGAAGCGGTGATTTGGGAGCGTATCGTCAGCATTGAACCAGCCGGTATCTGCGAAACATTTGACCTGGAAGTAGCTGATACTCACAACTTTGTAGCGGAAGGAATCGTGGTTCACAACAGCGAAATGGTGACGGTACGGTATCCCGTGTGGCGCTTGGAGCGCGACCCAGAGATGCGCGTCATCATCGGCGCGTATAACTTGGACTTCGCCGCCTACTTCTCGCGCAAGGCCAAACGCATCGCCGAGACGCGGCTGGAACTGGCCCACGACCGGCAAGCCACCGTGGATTGGGAAACCGTCGTGGGCGGCGGGATGCGGGCGGCGGGGGTGG
>JAKQHY010000188.1 GCA_029555965.1 Chloroflexota bacterium
ATTCTCAACGTGGGTTTCGACGCCAACCAGGGGTTTGTGGCCCGGTCGGGCAGCCGCGAGACCGAGTTTGATACGGAAATGTTCTGTGTGTTTGGCCCCAAAGTGTTGGGTACGCGGAAGGAGTATGAGGACAACGCCATCCGCTCGCGCTGCTTGACCCACGAGACGGGCGGCCCGACCACCCGCACCGATATTATGGAGACGTTGGATGACGGATTCTTTGCGGACGCTGCCGAGTTGCGCGGGCACCTGCTGCGCTATCGGCTGGATACATGGGCGCCGGACTTGGGCCAAAAGCCGGTAGACCGGCTGCTGACGTTGGAGCCGCGCCTCCGCCAGATATTGCGGCCCCTGCAACAACTGATTGACGATCCCGACCTGGCCGCCGACCTCAAAGCCTTCATCACCGAATTCAACCGCCAGTTGATGGCGGAGCGCGGCCTGACCACGACCGCGAAAGTGCTGCAAGCCCTGTGGTTGCTCCACAGTGAGCTGGCCGGTGACGATTGGAGCGTCCAAAACATCGCCAACATCGTCAATGACCTGCTCGGCTACGAAAACGAGTGGCCGGTCAACGAATGGCGCGACGGCAAGACCCGCAAGGTCGTCACCGCGCGCGGCGTGGGCTACGTGGTGCGCGACCAGTTGGGGTTACGCACGCAGATGGGCGGGCACAAGAACCGTTATCAGGTGCTCCACGACGCAACGGATATGCCCGATCTGGTCGAGCGCCTCACCGCCCTGTGGCAGAGGTACGGCATTGATGAGGCGTTGCAGGCCGATATGCGGCTGGCCTGGGCGGAAATCACCAAAATCCGGCAAAATGCCAATTTGCCGGGGTAAGTGCGAGACTTTGAGACGTTGTAGCGGGATCACACCGGGCAAAATGTGCGCACTTTAGGGGGTGTGTTACCCCGCTACGAAGTCTCAAAGTCTCGCAGGGGAAAAATTAGCAATCTACTTTAGCAGAGATAGCACAGTTTAACAGCTATACGTTACAGAAATACAAGGTTTCTTTACAATGTCGGTTGGTTGTGTCTTCTACAAGTCACTTTTGCGAACCTTTACAAACTTTATTTATAACAAGGTGAATTACTAAGCAAAAAGTGAAACTTGAGAAATAGGAAAACTCAATTAGAGGTTGGGTGCGAGACTTCATTTTGGCGATGTCTCGCACCCCCCAAACAATGTCTCGCATAGAGGGAGGATACGATGAACGATCAAGAACAGACCTTAGTGGTGAAAAGCCTGTTACAGGCCGCGCAGGACACCCTGCGCACGGCGTTGGCGCTGGTGGAGACGCTGCCCGATGTAGAAATGGCGGCGCTGGCGTTGGATGACTACATCCACAACCCCCAGTGGGTGCGCCCCCGCGCGCTGCCGCGTTTGGAAGCGGGGGAGCTGGCGACCAATCTGGGCGAGCAGCAATCCGCCCTTTTGGGCGCGCGGCTGATGCTGGAAGCCGCCAGCAAGTGAGGCGCGCGATGGAACGCTATTACGATGTGGTGCATGACCCCTACGGGCGCCTGCGCCCTGGCGCGCGGCTCTCGTCTCGGCGCATTGGCGAAATCCTCTGCCGTGAAGCGCACCGCTACAACGGCCTGGACTTCACCGATGGCGTCCACACCTACCGGCTCTACCGGGGCGCGTTCTATCGCCTGGAAGCCGAAGGGCAGATGCGGGTATGGCGGCTGCCAGGATTGGCGGTGCAGCAATGAACGTACACGACTATGCCATCCTGGTGGAGGCGATGCGCCAGGCGCAAAAGAACTACTTCGCCACCCGCAGGCCGCACGCCTTGACGCTCGCTAAACAATGGGAGAAGCGCGTGGACGCCGCCACCCTGACCCTCATCAACACCGCGCCCCACCAGCCGTCCCTGCTGGCGGACGATCCCGCGCCGGTGAGCCAGGTCCTGGACGCTTTGCTGTCCGCCGCCCAGGCGCTCTGCGAGGCGCGCGACCATGAGGACATGTCCGCCTTCTGGAAGGCGGTCGGCCAGGTCGAAGCGGCAGTGCGCACAGTTTGACGCGGGCGTTAACTTTTGACTTTTGACTTTCAACTTTCAACTTTTTAACGGAGGACACTGATGAACATCGGATTTGACCCTGGAGCGGGAGCGCTGAAACTCAAAACGCGCGACGCGCAGATTGAACAACCGGCGATCATCGCCAGCGATGGCAGCCCGGTATTGGCCGAACGCGCCGGCCTGGCGGCCGGCATTGTGGTGGGGGAACGGCCCACGCGCGTGACCACGCACGGGCGCGTCTATTGGGTCGGCCCCACCGCCCACGCC
>JAKQHY010000193.1 GCA_029555965.1 Chloroflexota bacterium
ATCCGCCCGGAGATGCATACCATCACAGTAGACCCCCGCCGACGCTTCCAGACCCTCGAAGGGTTTGGCGGCGCGTTCACCGAGGCCGCCGCCGTCACCCTGCAAAAGCTCCCGCCGGAAAAGCAGTCCGAGGTGATGAAAGCCTACTTCGACCCACACACCGGGTTGGGCTACACGATGGGCCGGACAACCCTCAACAGTTGCGACTTTGCCCTGGGCAACTACGCCTACGACGAAGTGGACGGCGACTTTGAGCTGAAGCACTTCTCCATTGAGCATGACCGCGCCGCTATTCTACCGATGGTCAAGGAAGCCCTGCGCCTCAGCGGCGGCCTGAAGCTGTTTGCTTCCCCCTGGAGTCCGCCGGCGTGGATGAAGACCAACGGCGAGATGAACCACGGCGGTCAGTTGAAGCCGGAGTGCCGCGATGTGTGGGCGCGCTATTATTGCCGCTACATCCGCGAATACGAAAAAGAGGGCGTGCCCTTCTGGGGCCTCACCGTCCAGAACGAACCGGAAGCCACCCAGACGTGGGATTCCTGCCGCTACACCGCCGAAGAAGAGCGTGACTTCGTCCGTGACTATCTGGGGCCGGTCCTGCGGAAAGAAGGGCTGGACTATCTGCGCCTGATGATCTGGGATCACAACCGCGACGTGCTGTACGACCGCGCGCAGGTTGTGTACGACGACCCGCAGGCCGCGCAGTACGTATGGGGCGCAGCCTTCCACTGGTACGTGGGCGACCACTTCGACAACCTGAACACCGTCCACGCAGCCTACCCGGACAAGCAGTTGCTCTTCAGCGAGGGGTGCCAGGAAGGCGGCCCGCACACCGGCGAGTGGGGCCTGGGCGAGCGGTACGGGCGTTCGGTCATCAACGATTTGAACCGCTGGACGGTGGGCTGGGTGGACTGGAATCTGCTGTTGGACGAACGCGGCGGGCCTAACCACGTGGGCAACTATTGCAGTGCGCCCATCCTGGTGGATACCCAGGCCGGGCAGTCGCTCTACCAGAGTTCGTACTACTACCTGGGGCACTTCTCCCGCTACCTCCGCCCCGGCGCCGAGCGCATCCTGCACGCCGGCACTGCCGACGAATTGGAGACGACGGCCTTCATCAACCCCGACAACACAATTGCGGTCGTGGTGATGAACCGCACAGAACAAGCGCTGCCGTTTGCGCTCAAATACAACGGGCTGGCGGCCCCCACCGTCAGCCCGGCGCGTTCCATCATGACCCTGCGATTTACAGCGCTCCCCAGTCAAGGAAGCCGCGATTGAGGTCATAACTTCAGAGGCGCTGTTTCGTTGCCGCGCGGCGCGCGGCAACGAAACAGCATCCTCAGTACTACATTCCCATTGACTTGCCGTTCCCTTGATTGTATGGTTAGAACTGTGGGTAGGTAAACTTCCAAATCATACATTCAGAGAGGAGAAAGTTAGATGAAGATATCGCAATGGCTCAGAAAGAGCGCCCTGTTGCTGCTCTTGCCGTTAATCCTCGGCGCGGGATTCCCTGAGCACACAAGGCAAATCGGGCTGGCAGCGCCCGCCGCCCCCCAGGCGCGCACCGCGCCCCTCATCATTGACCACACCAGCACCGCCATCACCGCTGTCCCAGAAGAATGGATTGTAGCCGCCAAACAGCAATTGCACATCGGCTATGGACATACCTCTCACGGCAGCCAGATCACGGATGGGATGAGCGGGCTGGTCGGCTTCGCCAACGGCAACGGGCGAGGGCTGGATCTACCGGATGACATCTTCCAGTTCAGTCACAGCGGCAACC
>JAKQHY010000194.1 GCA_029555965.1 Chloroflexota bacterium
ATGCCTACCGATATCGCCGTGTATTTGCCGCTGGTGTTGCGGAACGAACGGTAGCCGGCCCCAGCCCGAAATCCGGCAAGGTCTCGCCCTTAAGCACATAGACCTCAAAGTCTGCGTCTACCATGTCGCCATAAGTGTCATGAAGAACAGCTTTCCTACCGTCTCACCGCGCCGTTCAGTGCCTGGAGTGTGCTGACCCTTGTTGTGACCAGGGGCAGGTATACAAAGTCAGTGGGGGTGAAGGGGGTGCTCACTTGCAACTCGTAGGCGCCAATGTCATACCCCGCGCCTGAGGGGCGCGCTGCCCCGGTGATGTCGGCGCTGATACCCGCTTGCGTGCTTCCTTTATTCAGCGCCGGGCTGTCTTCCCGCAAACGGTAATCGTGTGCGGCGGCGTTGACAAACAGCGTGTCCGGCGTTGCCAGAAAGGAATGTGTGTCGTAGCCGAGCGCCTGCCATTGCGCCAGCGTCAGGATGGAGTCGCCGCCGTCGGTGGTGAAACGATTGACGACGATGTTGTAATCGCTGACCAGATTGACTACTCCCTGGTCGGCGTCAATGCTGCCCCGGTAACTGTGGTCGGAATAGAAGATATTGTTGAGCACTATGTTGTTGGCGCAGCCAGGCCCCACCGTCAGCGCCCACCGACCATTGTTGGCGATGAGGATGGTGTTATGCGCGATCCGGTTGGATGAGGAACAGATGGCGCCGTTCTCCTGGAAAATCGCAATGCCGGTGTTATGGTTGTTGTAGAGGAGGTTGTTGGCGACGGTCGTGCGTTCCACGCCATCCATGTTGATGCCGGAACCGCCGGTGCCGTTGTCGTAGATCGTGTTCCCCGTCACCTGGCCGTCTGACATGATGCCATCGCCGCCCATGTCTGCATCGCCGTTGAGGTGGATGCCGCAATTGGCATTGTGATGGCTGCGGTTGTTGCGGATGATGAAGCGGTCGCTGCTGTTGTTGACATAGATACCATGTTCGCCGTTGTGGTGTGTCTCGTTGTTCTCGATCAGCACATCATCGGTAAAGGCCGCAAAGATGCCGGTGCGACCGGCGCCCAGGCCGTTGTTGTGGACGTGGTTGCTGCGCACCGTGATGTGATGCGCGTGGTTGTCCTCGCCGCCCCGAATGTCAATGCCCCAACCGGGAGCGCCGGTCACTTCCAATCCCTCAATGATCCAATAAGCTACGGGCGTATCCCAATTTTCGATTTCCAAGGCGCTTTGATGTTTATTCTGAGGCCCGGGACCATTGATGATTACCGTCGCGCCGGGCGCAGCTTTCAGCGTGAGTGGGCCATCGGCCACGCCGGAGTTTTCCAGTCGCGCGCCGTCGTAAGTTCCGCTTTTGATTAGCACCGTGTCGCCAGGCGTCATCTGTTCGACTGCGTGCTGGATCGTTCGCCAGGGTGCTTGCTCGCTGCCGGGGTTGTTGTCATCGCCATCGGCGGCGACATAGTATTCGGCGGTCGGCGCCAGAATCGCCGGCGATAGCGTTCTCACAGCGGGGGCGATTTTACTTGGGGCCGCAGGTTTGGGTGTGTTCGGCAAATCAACCGGTGCCGGCCTTGCGCTGCAATTTGTCACAATGAGCAAAACAATCACAATCATTGAAAGGCCATTTCGTTTCCGCATAGTGTCCTCCTGTCGTTTTGAAAATTGGAAGCCGGTTGCTGATTTTTAGATGCTTCTTGAATTGCGCCTACATGCACATTATATAACATTGCTACCCAAGCACGTAACGCGCCTCTGCGGACAATTCTCACCGCAACGGCTCGATGACGAGATGAGCGGATTCATTGGCGGCGGGAGTTCGCCCGCCAGTTTCAGACCTGCACTACCAAAATACGCGCCCAGTTTGGGTAAAGCGGCGCGAGCTGCACTCGCCCCTGGTACACTGGGAACACCTCGCCGGGATTGAGAACGTCCACCAGCCGCGCCCCATCTGCTTCTGCCAACGGCAGTTCCAGCGTCGCCGGAGTATCTGCGGCATTGAGCGCCACGACTACGCGCTCCTGCGCCGCCGCGCGCATAAAGGCGAATTGCTCGGCGCTCACATGCAGCGGCTGGTAGTTTCCATGTCGCAGCGCCGGTGATTCCCGGCGGATGTGCGCCAGGCGGGTGATCGCCTGCGCCAGGTCACGGTGCGAACTGGACCGCGCTGCCGCTGCATCCAACGCCGGGCGCAGCGCCGCATCCGAATGATCATTTCGCTGCCCGGTCAGCCCCCACTCGCTGCCATAGTAGACAGAAGGTGCGCCGGGCATAGTGAACAACAGCGCGTACAACGGATAGAGGTGCGCCGGTTTGTGGAGGGCGCTGGCGACACGGTTCACGTCATGGTTGTCGGCGAAGGCATAGAGCGGCAGGTCACGGTACAATCCTTCCGCGCCGAATTGCCGGTTCAAAGCGTAGGCGATCTCAAAGTAGTTCTGGTCATTGAGGCTGGAATAGAGACCCTTGTAGCACTCGTAATTCGTGACGGAATCTAGGTGGGTTGGGTTAACCCAGCGCCGATAATCCCCGTGGATGACCTCCCCCATCAGCCAGAAATCGCTGCGCAATCCGCGACAGAAAGCCGCCAACGCTCGCTGGAAATCCAGATCGAGACAATCTGCCACATCCAGCCGCAAGCCGTCCAGCGCGAACTCCTCCACCCATCGCCGTACCGCTTCAAAAAGATGCTCGCGCACGCCCGGATGAGATACGTTGAGGCGCACCAGTTCATAGTGCCCGTTCCACGCCTCGTACACGAACGGGTCGCCGTAGGGGCTGCGGCCCTCAAAGCGCAATCCGGTAAACCACTCGCAATACGGCGACGCGCTCCCCCGTTCC
This sequence comes from Chloroflexota bacterium, assembly GCA_029555965.1. Taxonomy (GTDB): domain Bacteria; phylum Chloroflexota; class Anaerolineae; order B4-G1; family SLSP01; genus JAKQHY01. The sequence goes on from JAKQHY010000194.1 coordinate 2,838, forward strand.
TGCACGTCCCGGAATGCCCAGAAATCTCGCCCAACGTGGTTGAACACGCCATCGAGCACCAACCGGATATCACACGCATGCAGCGCCCGGCTGAACTGCGCCAGCGTCCCATTTGTCCCCAGCCGGCGATCGACGGCGTAGTAGTCTGCCGTGTCGTACCCGTGCGCCGAGGACTCAAACAGTGGGCCGAGGTACAAGGCATTCACCCCTAGTGTCTGCCAATGATCCAGCCAGCCGTACAATCCTTCCAGGCGCGGCTCCGGAGGCCGTGTGAAATCGTTCCGCTTTGGCGCGCCGCACGCGCCCAATGGATAGATGTGATAAAAGATGGTGTCACTCGCCCAATGTGTCATTGCTTGGCTCCTTATCATCGTGATCTTAATATATGTACTTACCAGTAGGTATATACAAGACAAAACAAAACCAAATTGTTTCAAGTCATTGGAAATGTAGGTTAGGAGTAAATGCCGTGGCTGAACTGATGGACCAACTCGTAAACCAACGTCTCGCTAAACGCCGCATATCCATCGAGCACGGCGAGCACGTAACTATCAATCATCCCGCGCAGGGCCAGGGCATACCGGGCGTGGCGTCCCCGCATATTGCCGTGCTGCGTCGTGGCCTGGGCGAACATCTCTGCCAGTAGTGTGTGCTGTCGCAGGTAGTACGGCGACACAACCTGACGGGCCTCCGCTTCGGACGGCGCCATGTAGAGCGCCAGGTGCAGCCGGTAGAACGCGGGCGTCGTTTGCGCAAACGTGAAGTAAGCCTGCGTCACGCGCATCAACGCCAGCGGGAGATCGCCGGTGTGGGTGACCGCTGCCGCCAGGTTGCGCTCAAAGGGGCCGAAGTGACTCTCCAACAGCGCCTCCAACAGCCCGCGTTTGCTGCCGAAGTAATGGTAGAGGGTTGGTTTCGTTACCCCGGCGGCCGCCACGATCTCTTGCACGCCCACCGCATCGTAGCCGCGCGCGGCGAAGAGCGCCAACGCTTGCGCCAGCAGCTGTTCACGATTTTCCATTAATGGCACCTTCCTGTCTGATCCTCATGGCGTTATTATACCATTCGGTATAGAAATAGCAAGGGCATCTCAGAATAGGTTTCATCCGCGAGGATAAAAATTGAGCCGCCGAGGGCACCGCGCACTCAGAGATTTTTCTCTGTGAACTCTATGGCCTCGGCGGCTCTTTGCGAAGAAGCGACCTTATTCGTGGATGTTGACCAGCGTGCCCACCTCGGCAAAGGCGAACAGCCATTCGGCCATATCATTGGGCTGGTTCACGCAGCCGTGGCTCATGGGGTGGCCGAAGTTTGCGTGCCAGGTAACGCCGTGAAGCCCGTAGCCGCCGAAGAAGTACATCACCCAGGGCACGTCGGGGATGTAGTAGTCAGCGCCGGACATGTCGTCCGTCTTGAGCTTGATCCAGATGCGGTATTGCCCCACAGGGGTCGGCGTCTGGGGCAGACCGGTGGACACCAGGTATGACTTCACCGGCGTCTGCCACTCGTAGGCCGTAAGGAGTTGCTCGGACAGGTCTACGTCAATCCAGCGCGCCTCGTCCGCAGCCCAGGCCGGCGCGGGTTCAGGCGTGGGCAACGGCGCGGCCGTTGGTGTGGGCAGCGGCGGCGCGGCGACTTCAGGAAGGCCGGCGACGTTGCGAGCCGTGACCAGCTCGCCGAGCACGAAGCCCGGCGCGCCGTTGCGGTCAATCTGCCACCACGCGCCGCTCCAGCCAGTGACGATCGCCGTTTCGCCGGGGAGTAGCAGCCCAATCTTCTCGTAGGCAGTATCCGGGCCGCTCCGCACGTTCACGGTGTTGTTGCCGGTGTTGAGGTATGGGTAGCTCGGCTCCGGCGTGGGCGTGGGAGGGGCTGGTGTGGGGGTGGGGGGGGCTGGCATGGGCGTGGCTGTTTCGACGCTGGCGGTCGGCGTAGGGCTTGCGGGCGTCGTGGTGGCGTCGGCAATGACCTGCGCCTCCACTTCTACCGGTTGAAAAACGGTCGCAATTTCCTGTCCCAGCTTGATCATCCAGGTTAACGTCAGCAGGGTGATAGCCAGCAGCAGCAGCCATTTCAAAGAATTTAGCCATTGGGTATAGGATTGTTGCTTGAGTTCCATTCTATTCGCTCCATTTAGTTTTCGTGAGCCGGTCTTGCCGGTTCTGTTGACTACGTCGCGGCGCGATGGAAAAGGTAACAGGGAATTGAGGGAAAATGGTATACTTGCTCTTGAAAACGTGAAACATCAGGCGACTGAGCCTCAACAACTATTTCCAAAGGAGGATGGGCATGGATTTCAACTTCGATCAGGTCGTTGAACGCACGGGTACGGCGAGTATCAAATGGCGTGAGTATGACGCGGATGTGTTGCCGCTGTGGGTGGCCGATATGGACTTTTGCGCGCCGGAGCCGGTGATCGCAGCCTTGCAGGCGCGGGTGGCGCACGGCGTTTTTGGATACGAAGACTGTTCACCCGAACTGCGCGAGGTGCTGGTCGCCCGTTTGCAGGCGCTTTATGGTTGGACGGTCGCGCCGGAAGCGCTGGTGTTTCTCCCCGGCGTCGTTCCGGCGTTCAATCTGGCCGTGCAGGCGTTTGTCGCGCCGGGCAGCGGCCTGCTGATTCAGACGCCGGTGTATCCGCCGATTTTGCACGCGGCGGCCACGGTGGGCGTGCGATCCGATGCGATGGTGTTGACTCCGGGGGCGGATGGCCGGTATGGTGTTGACTTCGACGTGTTTGACCAGATGGTCGCCAAAGCGCAGATGTTCTTACTGTGCAATCCCCACAATCCGGTGGGGCGCGTCTTCACCGAGGCCGAACTCACGCGGATGGCCGAGGCGTGTCTGCGGCACAACGTGCTGATCTGCTCCGACGAGATTCACGGCGATCTGATTTTCCAGGGCCATCGGCACATCCCTGTTGCGGCGTTGTCCTCTGACATCGCGGCCCGCACGATCACGTTGATGGCGCCCAGCAAGACATTCAACATTGCCGGGTTGCACGGGGCGTTTGCGGTGATTCCCAATGCGGAATTGCGTCGCAAGTTTAACGCGGCGCGGCGCGGCATTCTGGGATCGGTGAATCTGCTGGCGTACACGGCTATGCTGGCAGCTTACCGCGACGGCCAGCCGTGGCTGGATGCGCTGCTGCGCTATCTGGAAGCCAACCGGGATTTTGTGTCCGATTATGTGACGACCCACCTGCCCGGCGTCAGGGTGACGCCGCCGGAGGGCACCTACCTGGCATGGCTGGACTGCCGCGCTGCCGGCATCGCGGGCAGCCTGCACCAGTTCTTCGTGGAGCGCGCCCGCGTCGCCGTGAACGACGGGCCGACTTTTGGCCCCGGCGGTGAGGGGTTCGTTCGCCTGAACTTCGGTTGCCCTCGCGCGCTGTTGGCCGAGGGACTGGAACGGATGCGGGTGGCGTTGACGGAGAGGGAATAGCGAATGACGAATTACGAATCACGAGTCGCCATTCCCCACTCCTAATTCGCCACCCCTAACTCCTAACTCGTTTGCTTGCGGCTTGACGTTGTGATAGAATCATAGGCAAAGGAAAACCTTCATGACTGACTCTGCCTCTCAACATAACCGGGAATTGACAAGCGCGACATCGACAGGTTCAACTCCTGATGCGGTGCGGCTGGCCCTGGATACTAGTTTGCGTGATGGTCTGCCACAGATGGCATTGGCCTTTGGTGTGTTATTTGTCTTTTTTGCCATTAGCCACTTTCTGCTGCTGACCGGAACGATCCGCTGGGTTATGACTTCCGTGGCGATGGTCACCGCCGCGTTGGCTTTTGGCGTGCGGGCCTGGTTGCGGCGGCGATTGCTTCCTCCTGGCTGGGCGCATCCTGTCGCCTCGGCGATGGCGCTCCTCATCCTGATCAATACTCTGCTGCACCTCTATCTTTCCGATGACCCTTTACAGACGACGAACGTCGTGTTATTCGTGATTGGCCTGGGGTTGATCTTGTTTTCCTTTTTCTGGTGGGGACTGCTGGCGGCGCTGGCGGTATGCGGTTGGGCCTTCTGCGCCTTTGTTCTTGGCAGCCCCAGTCCGGTTTGGATGCACTTTGCATTTGCACTGTTTTCTGCCGTGACGATTTCCCTGGTAGTGTATTGGATGCGGGTACGCACCCACCGGCGTCTGGAATTGCTGCGGCTGAAGGAAGTTCAGCAACGCCAGGCGTTGGAGACGGCGCTATACTCAGGGGAAAGATTGCGACGGGCCCTGGAGACCACGGTTGGGGTGGTGGAACATATTACTTACATCCTTGACCCGGAAGTTTTGTTGAACAGGGTGGTGGCGTTGCTCAAAGAACAGTTTGGTTATTACTATGTCAGCATCTTGTTGCTGGATGAGGAAGGTGAGAACCTTGTTGTGCGGGCGGGAACCGGGGGGGCCGGGCAAAAACTGCGTTCTGAGGAGTTTAAATTGCGGGCGGAGGGAACGGGGATTAGTGGCTGGGTGGCCCAGCAGCGCCTTCCGCTGAATGTGCCGGATGTAACCAAAGAGCCGCGCTATGTCGCGGTGGCCGATGTCCCTTATACGCGCTCTGAATTGGCGCTGCCCCTGGCGGCCGCCGGCAAAATGTTGGGGGTGTTGGATATTCAGAGCACGCAGGAAGCGGCTTTCGCTGCGGATGATGTGCGTATCTTGCAGACCCTGGCCGACCAGATAGCCGTTGCCATCCAGAATGCCTCGCTCTATGCCGCCGAGCGGCAACGCCGGCTGTTCTCGGAGAAGCTGCGGGAAGTGGGCCGGGCGCTTTCCGGCACGGTGGTTTTGGCGGAAGTGCTGACCCTGATCCTGGAAAAGATGGCCGATATTGTGCCTTACGATCGTGGCTCGATCTTGTTGGCCTCCGGCGATGAGATGGTGATGCCGGCATCCCGGGGCTTTCCGGAAACGGCGCAGCCGCGAGACTTGCGGGTCAAGATTCGGGAAGGGGATATGTTTTTGACGATGCGGGCGACGCAACATCCGGTGCTCATCCCTGACGTCGCGCAGTATCCTGACTGGCAGCATGTGAAGGATTTGCCGCTGGCGCGTTCCTGGTTGGGCGTGCCGTTGATTCAGGAAGACGAGGTCATCGGGATGTTATCGCTGACCCGCGAACGCCCGGAGCCGTATACGGCAGGCGAGGTGACCTTGGCGCAGGCCTTTGCCAACCAGGCCGCAGTTGCGTTGGAAAATGCCAAGTTGTACGAGCATCTCAATATTGCTAACGCGCAACTGGAGCAAACCGTGCAGCAGTTGCGCATCACGTATGCACAGTTGGAGCGTTTGGATCGTACTAAATCGGACTTCATTTCGGTGGCTTCTCATGAGCTACGCACGCCGTTGACTGTGCTGAATGGCTACAGTCAAATTCTGCTCAACGATCCTAAAATCCAGGCTAACGAATATCACCACCAGCTCGTCGAAGGCATTCAGGCGGGGACGGCGCGGCTGCATACGATTGTTGATAGCATGTTAGATATGGCAAAGATTGACAGCCGGGTATTGCAATTGCACCCGGAACCGCTGGCGATTACCCATATCTTTCAGAGCATCCAGCAGCGGTTGACCGAAGACCTGGCGCGCCGCAACTTGCGCCTGACGATCATCGGCGTGGATGATTTGCCTATCATCGAGGTGGACATTGAGGCAATTCGTAAGGTTTTCTATCATCTTTTGGTGAATGCTGTTAAATATACACCCGATGGCGGAGCAATTACCGTCATCGGGCGGGCCTTGACGGCGGAAGACCCAGCATTGCGAGTCACCGGGATCGAGGTGACGGTGAGCGATACGGGTATTGGCATTGCTCCCGAAATGCAGCAGCTCATCTTTGCCAAGTTTTACCAGACGGGCGAGATCGCACTGCACTCTACCGGTGTAACCAAATTCAGGGGGGGCGGCCCAGGATTGGGACTGGCCATTGCGCGGGGTATTGTGGAAGCGCATGGCGGCAAGATTTGGGTCGAGAGTCCTGGCTATGATGAAGTGGCCTGCCCCGGCAGTACTTTTTATGTGGTATTACCGATGGATTCGCAGTGCCTGCTGACTTCCGAAGGCGTTGACGCTGAGAATGAGCGCGCGCACCCAAACCTATAGCGGCGACTCATAACGAGAATTTTTCACCGCAGAGTACACGGAGTATGCGGCGTTTCTCTTTTTCCTCTGTGCTCTCTGAGGCTATTGACGGAGGGGGAACTGGACAATGAGTACACCCAATCAGGCCTTGATTATGCTGGAAGGCGACGAGTATGTGCGTCACCTGGAGAAGAAAGTGGCGCAACTGGATCAAATGGTGACGATTGGTCACCTGTTGAACTCCACATTAGATTTATCCGAACTGCTGGAATTGATCATCGAGACCGCGGCTAAACTGGTAGGCGCCCAGACCGCCTCCATTATGTTGTTGGATGAGCGCACCGGCGAGTTGTTCTTTGCTGCGGCCACTGGCGAAAGCCAGGAAAAACTACGCAAAGTCAAAGTGCCCTTGGAGGGCAGCATTGCCGGCTCCATCTATACTACCGGTCAGCCGGCGATTGTGGATGATGTCCGAGGCGATACGCGCCATTACACCGGCGTGGATCAGAGTATTAGCTTTCACACGCAATCTATTCTGGGGGTGCCGATGCAGGTGCGCAACCGGCGCATTGGCGTGCTGGAGGCCCTTAACAAATTCGAGCGCATTCCATTCGATCAAGAAGACGTGCAAGTCCTTTCGACCATGGCCTCGCACGCTGCCGTCGCCATCGAGAATGCTCGTTTGGTCGCCCGCTTACAGGAGGCTAACCGCCGTCTTTCGGAGCTGGATCGGCTCAAGTCCAACTTCATCAGCATCGCCTCCCATGAATTGCGCACTCCTCTGATGATTGTGCAGGGCTATGCCAGCTTTTTGCGGGAGCAGGCCTCTGCCGAGACGAGCAACGATCTCGACATGGTGCTCAAGGGCGCTGGCAAATTGCAAGCGGTGATTGATCAGATGACGAACTTGAATTATCTGGATGCCCGTTCCATTACCTTGACTGCGAAAGCGTTTGTCTTGCAAGATACCATCAATGAAGTTGCGCGAGAATGGAAGGCATTGGCCGGCGCCAAACAGCAAGAACTGCAACTCAAATTGCCGCCATCGCCCATCACCATAAATGGCGATGCCGGCAAAATCGCCTTGGTGTTGAACAACCTGTTGAACAACGCCGTCCGCTTCACGCCGGAAGGCGGACATATCGAAGTGGCCGTGGCGCACCATACGGGCCGGGTCGCGGTAGCCGTGGCGGATAACGGTATCGGAATTCCCAAGGGGGAATTGGAGCGCATCTTCGACCCCTTTTATCAGGTGGAAGATCATCTGGTCCGCCATCACGGCGGGTTGGGCCTGGGATTGGCGATTGCCAGGGAAGTGGTTTTCCAGCACGATGGGCGGATTTGGGCCGAAAGCGTCGAGGGCCACGGTAGCCGCTTCATTTTTACTCTTCCCATTATGATGGCTGTTAGCCCGGAAACCAACGAGCCGTCAGCCGCTGGATGAAAACCACGTTGCAACGCCTGAACGTTGCAACGTGGCGACGTTCCAACCCTTATTTTCAGAGGATTCCTCATTAACCTGCGGTTCACCAACGGTTGGATGAAAATCGTGGCCTTGCGGGCCAAGAATCAAAGGAAAGGTTTTTCGCGGGCGAGTCTGCTCGCCCGCGAAAAACCCCCTTTAACCCGCCGCTTTAGCGGCTATTTTCAAGGGAGGCCGTGATGCGACTTAAATGGTTAACCAGGATTGTGTTGGTGGGGATCATTGCTTTGGCGTGGTCAGGGCCTTTGATCGCGCAATCAGGGGTGACAATTTCGCCGGCGCAGATCAGTATCGCTGCCGTGCGCGGGCAACTGGTCGCGCGGACTTTGCTTCTAAGAACGTCTGAGCCATTGGTTGGGCTGCGGGTGGTTTCGCTGGACCTGGTCGGCGCCAAGGGCGATGAGGTGCTGCCTGCCGAGGTTATCGGCGTGGACTTGCCCACCGTCAACATCGCGGCTGGCGACCTGGTGACTATCCCCGTGAATTTTGACTTGCAGCAGGCGCCCTGCGGCGCTTTCACTGGCGAATTGTTGCTCAGTTATGAGGGCGGCAGCCTTGCGGTTCCGGTGAGCGTGGCTGTGAAAGATCTGCCCTGGCTGCCGCTGGGAGCGCTGGTCGTGGGCGTGGCGCTGGGGATTGGCGTCTCCAACTACCGCGCGCGCGGCCGCCCCCGCGATGAAATCCTCGTGCAACTGGGGCAAATTCGCACGCAGATGAAAGTGGACAAAGACCTGGAAGGGTTGGGGCGTCCGTTCTTCGAGCGAGTGGAAGCTGAATTGGTGGATGTCGAGGTCGCGTTGGAGGGGCAGCGCTGGGAGGTTGCGCGTCAAGCAGCCGGGCGCGCCGAGCAGGTATGGTTGACCTGGCGGCGAAGTCGCCCGGACTGGTTGGAGCAGCTCAAATACTATCAGGCCTTATCGGAGAAACTGGCGGCCATGAGTGCCCCGTCTTTTTACCTGCAAGAAGTGCGGCAGGCGGCGCGGGATGCGTTGCGGACCATCCCGGATATGCTCGACCCGCAAGAGTTTCGGAAAAAATTAGAGTTATTGACCGCGCAGATCAATCGCTTTGAGGCGCTGGAGATGCGCCTGACCGCATTGGCGCAAGTGGGCGAGGGAAAGGGCGCAGCCCCGGCGGCCATTTTGCGGCGCAAGTTGTATGCGCTCGACCCTGATGAAGAATCTGCTTATACCCAGTTGGCGGCTGAGATTGAGGCGAGTTTTACCCATGCTCGTAAGTTGGCTTTGCAAACACAGATCGTTAAGATGGAGAAAATGGGCGCCGACTTGTCAGAGACGGAGCAAGCGGATTGGTCAGCAAAGGTGGCAGAATTCAAGCAGGCGCTTGCCGAACTGACGCCGGAGGATGAAGGGGGGTATCTGGCGCTGCAAAGCGCCGTCGCCGCGGCGATAGATGCAATACGGCCGAACCCCAACGAATCGTTTACGGCAAAAGGCCCCCAGGAAATGCCGCCCCTGTTGGCCGGACTTCCCGCCATTCAGGTGAAGCCCACGGCGGCCAAGATTGTGGACGCCCGGCGCCGGTTGCGCTGGTTCACCTGGCTGACCTATTCCGTCGCGGTAGTTTCCCTGGCGTTGGCCGGGTTCATGGAATTGTACGCTGCCCGTCCTGACTTTGGCGCCAATGGCATTGGCGACTATTTCACGCTGTTGGCGTGGGGCTTTGGGGCAGAGGCTACGCGCTCGGCGGTCGCCGATATGGTCCAGGGGTGGGGGGTGACGGGGAGCAAGTGAGTTCGCCTGGGAGATTTCGCCCTCTTCCCTATCACAAGTCACCCGCTAACAAACGGGTGACTTGTGTTGTGTCAGTTAATGCATCAAGGTAACATCGAAGCGTTCCAGAATGCGTTGAATGGGTGTGAAGATAGTCGCCCGGTCGGAACCGCCGAATAGCAACCCGACGGCGCGGCGCTGCATATCCATAATAGCGGCTCCAGAGTCGCCGGGGGCGCTCATGGGGCTGGCGAACACCTGGTTGACAAAGCGCACGCTGCGTCCGCTGTAGTCCACGTTGACCGTGACATCAATTTGTGTCACGACGCCCTGGGTCAGGCCCGTGGTGCGCCCCACTTTCTGCACTGCCATCCCCAACTGCGGCTCAGCGACGCCGGTGAGTGGGCCGACGTCCAGCAGCGCGGATGTGACCAGATCCGGCGCCAGCGAGCGTGCCAACGCGGCATCCATACCATTGTCACCGGGCGTCACCCGTACAGTTTCCAGGCGGTGGCTGGAGCCGGTCCACTTTGCCAGAGTGTTGAGCCACGTCGCCAGCGTGTTGGCGATGTTACACTCGCCGGCCTTCTGCCCGAAGTCCAGCGGCTCAAAGTCGGCCAGCGTGGCAATGACGTCTTGCGCTGTGCCGCCATCGGTGGGGCCAGGCTGGTAGATGGAATCGCCGGCTTGGGCATGGTTGCTGTTTGCCAGCACATGATTGTTACTGAGGATGTAGGGGACGCCGTCGCGCTGCACGAGCAGCCCCAATGTTCCGGCGGTGATGGCGTAGTGACCGATGGAGCTGCCGGGTTGGGCCGGGCGGCGGCGAATCCGGGGATCGTTGGCAAAGGCGCGGAAGCGGCCGGTTTCTACGACATCGGTCAACAGACCGTTCAGGAACTTGGGGATCACATCTTGGGCCGAGAGTTGTTCGATAGGCAGCTTTTGCGTTACCGAGATGATTAAACTGAGTTCGCCGGTAGCCTGTCCTTCGCTGTTCTTGTAACCGATGCCCACGCCAATCACATTGCGCCGTCCAAAAAGCTCCGGGATGAGTTGTTGGTACATCGCGCGCGCCTGGGTTAAAAATGCAGTTTGTGTTGTCATGACGGATACCCTCCTCCGAAAACAGCCTGATAGTCGTTAGTCAGATAGTCTTATAGTCGAAAACGCTGAAAATAGCCTCAACGGATCGAACAGATTAAACGCGAAAATGTCCGTTTAACTTTCTGCCGCTTTAGGTACGCCAATCTCCTCCACTTGTACGCGGATCCCCTCCAATGTGCGGGGTATGCGGTCTTTGGAACGGAGTTTTTCCAAGGGAACTTTCTTCGTCACGCTGACAATCAGCGCGGGTTCCGGGAGAGCCGCTGCTTCTGGCCGTTGCAGGCCAATCCCCACGCCGACCACATGGGCCTTTTTCATCAGGTCAGCCTCGTGTCGGGCTTTGACTGCGCGCGCATGCGCCATTTTGTCCATCAATGTCATAGGCCCTTCCTTACCTCATTCGCCGTCTGACTTCTGCGTTGCGCCCTCATACCAACAGATGAGGGCCAATAACAAGGTGGCAATGCCCCACAGCCAGAAACCCCATCCCGTATGGACGGGCCGGGTGTGAAGAGTGTGCAGCGCGGGCAAGAGTCGGTTGAAGGTGGCGACGGCGGGGATGCCCGTGAGCGCAAGCCACCCCACGATGAGCCACTGACGCGATTTCCCCAACCGGGATGCCAGTTCTATCAGCGCGCCTGCCGCGAGGATCGCGCCGACGCCCCACCAAAAAGGGATGCGCCAGCCCGGCGTGCGCCAGGCTGTGACGATTTCAGGGTACGGCGGCAGTGTTGCCAGGGCCAATCCAGCCCCCAAGGTGGCCGCGGTGATGCGCCAGAACCATCGCAGGTTGGCGTATAGCACCGGCAGCAGAACGGCCAGGCCTATCAGGGGGAGACGCAGCGCCTGCAAGTTGACGCTCAAGGCACCGGTTTCGATTTCGGGAAGCAGGCGCAGCACATCGAACATGTCATAGGCATTCCAGGCCAGGGCCGCGCTTGATTGGGCTATCCAGGGGCCGCCGTAGCCGAGGAGTGCGCCGATCCACAACAACATCTGGGAAGTGTGTGTGCTTTTGGTCATGGGGTCTTGTGGGTTATTCACGGGCGCACAAGGAGAAAGTCGTCGAAAGCGGTTACGACCGTCCCCCCTGGCTCAACCGCGTCGGTGAAGAGCGCGACCTGACCGGCTGTCCCCAGGGTAGCATCCTGAATGGTGGAAAGACGCCGGTGATTGGCCGTCAATGTGAGGGTGGTGCCGTTACAGGTTACCTCCAGTAGATTCTGGGTCCTGCCAGTAGCAATGGCATCACTGCGTTCTGGCCCGCTTAGCGGCGTGCTCGCGCCATTTTCCACGCGCTGAATGAGATAGTAGCCATCCGTACTGATCGCCAAAAGATAATAATTGGTTTCGTCCTGCTGCCGGCAGATGACGCCCATCCAGTTGTTCATTGCGCCCTGGACGTACCGGGTCTCGATCGAGATTTTAACATTCTCATAGGTGTGATTAAGCAGGGGCGAGTAGATGGCGACCCCTTTGCCCCGATCTTCCAGGTGCAGTTCTTTGTTGCGGATATAGGCAGCGCCCACGTCTGTATCGAACAGCGTCCAATCCGGGTGTGGTGTTGAGAAATCATCGGAGAGGAGGATATTCGTCGGTGTCTCGGTTATATCGGGCGTCACAGATGTGCAAGCCGTCAAGACTACCATGAGTATGATGCTGAGGTAACGCCCTATTCGATGAGTGGTATGTTTCATAGTTTTCCTCCAGGCCGCGGTTAACACCCAATGAGTGGATAACCTGAGTAGCTATCAATTTTAACATATTTTCGCAGTATAATAGAGCGCGCCTTTTCTCGCGGATTTTATAGGGGGATTTCAATATGACAGCGCCTTTTGAACAAGATCCCGTTTGGACATACCAGGGATATACATTGGATAAGGGGAATTTAACCACCGCGTTAGTGCATCTATACCGGGCAGAAATTGCGCGTGTCAACTTGTGGCGCAGCCGCCTGGACACGACGACGAACTGGGCGGTGGTGACGACTGCCGGCGCCATCACTTTTGGCTTCAGCTCGGCGCAGAACCCGCACTTTGTGATTTTGTTGGTGCTGTTGTTTGTCCTGATCTTCCTCAATATTGAGGCCCGGCGCTATGCGTACTACTCGCTGTGGTATCACCGGGTGCGACTGCTGGAGACGAATTTCTTTGCGGCGATGCTTGCGCCGCCGTTCCGCCCGGCGCCCGACTGGGGGGACGCGCTCAGCGATGCACTGCTCAACCCCATTTTCCCAATTTCCCATTGGGAGGCCATGGGCAACCGCTTCCGTCGCAACTATGCCGCGATTCTCGGCGTGATTTTGGCGAGTTGGGGACTTAAATTGGCGGTGCATCCGACTCCGACCGCCAGCTTGCGGGAAGTTATCAGTCGGGCGGCCATTGGCGCCGCCATTCGTGGTGAGGTGAGCATTCTGGTCGTGTTAGCAATCTACCTTTTCTTGTTTCTTATCACCCTCGAAGGTTATCGGCGCTATAAGAAACGGGGTGTCCCGCGCCGCTTTGAGTGGCAACACAGAGGACCGGGTTGGTACAAACCTCAGGCTATGCCGCATCTGGCCTTCATCATCACCACGCACAAAGACGCGATTGCTTCACGTCTGATGAAAGAACTAGGGCGGGGCGTCACGGCATTGGAGGGGGTGGGAATGTACACTGGTGAGCTGCGCGATGTGCTTCTGTGCGCGGTCAGTGATATTCAGATCGCTCACGTCGAAGAGATTGTTCATACTGGCGATCCCGATGGTTTCGTCGTCTTCACACAGGCCAACGAGGTGCGGGGGGGACATTTCAAGGCGCAGGAGCCACCAAGCTGATGTTGCGCAAAACGCGAGCCGTGTTATAGTTGCCGTTTGGCGGGAACTTTTGACAAGATTGCAACGTTATGATTGTCTGGAATAATCGCCTTGATAGCTTCTTTCCTGTAGGGAGGGACCATGGAAAAAGAAACCGCAACCGGCGCGAGTAAGAAAAACATCTTTGCGCTACTCTTTGGGGTGTTGCTGCGCCCAAAATCTACCTTTACTTATTTGAAGGATAACCACAAGCATGCCTGGTGGCTCCCGGCTATTCTCATTTTGCTGTTGACCGTCGCGCCGTTGGTGGCGGCCTCGCGAACGGTGGCGCCCGCCGTCCCTATGGAAATGGAGGCGATGATGGGCGAAAAGGCTATGATGATCGAGGGTTATGATCCGATGATGGGGGAGGCCCCGATGCAGCCGCCGACAAGCGGCCTCAATCTCTTCCAGATCGCAGGAAAGATCGTGGGGACGCCGGCGGCGTGGCTGCTCTGGGGGGCGGCGCTCTACCTGGCGAGCGTCTTCCTGGGACGCAGCAGCAGCTTCGGGCAGATGTTCCGCCTGTCTGTGTGGACGTGGCTGCCGTACGGTATCCGGGGATTGGTACAGACCGCCTACATCCTTGGCACAGGCGAGACCATCACCAACGCCGGGCTTTCCGGCTTTGTGAATCAAACCACCAACGCAATGATCGCCCCCGGCCCCGGTCAACTGGCGCTGACCAGCATCTTGGGAAAGGTGGACCTGTATATGGTCTGGCATTTGATCCTGGTCAGCTTGGGGTTAATGTCTTTTACCAATCTGAAGTACCGCAAGGCGTTGTTGGCGGTGCTGGCGATCTGGGTGGTCTTCTCATTGTTGGGCATCGTCCCGGCCATTTTGGGCGGTGTGTTAGGGGGCGTTACCGGGCCTACTACCCCCGGAGGCGGAATTGGCTGATTCCCCGGCATTGCAAGGCGGGTTAATTCCGCCCGCGATCCGCACCGCGCAGTTACACCGGGATTTCATGATGGGTGATCAGGTCGTTCACGCCCTGGATGGGGTGGATTTGGAGATAGCCCCCGGTGAGTTTTTGGCAGTGATGGGGCCGTCAGGGTCGGGTAAGTCTACGCTGTTGTATCTGCTGGGCGGATTGGACCGTCCGACCGAGGGTGAGATCTGGGTCAACGGCCGGGAGATTGTGGGGCTAGACGAGAACGATCTGGCGACGTACCGGGGTCAGGAGATTGGCTTCATCTTTCAGGCATTTCACCTTGTCGCCACGATGACGGCCCAGCAGAACGTGGAATTTCCGATGATTTTCAACCGCATCGCCCCGCGTATGCGGCGGGAACGCGCTCAGGCATTGTTGGAGCGCGTTGGCCTGGCGGATCGTCGGATGCACAGGCCCACCGAGCTGTCTGGCGGGCAACAACAGCGCGTCGCCATCGCCCGCGCCCTTGCCAACGATCCTCGCATCATCCTGGCTGACGAGCCGACCGGCAACCTGGATTCACACACCGGGCAAGAAGTGCTGGCGCTGTTGAGTGACCTCAATGGTGAGGGGCGCACCATCATCATCGTTTCCCATGATCCCGGCGTGACGCGCTACACTACCCGCGCGCTTCACCTGCGGGATGGGCGCGTGCAGGAACAGGGTGAGGGGGAGAGTGGGTGAGGGGAAGAGCGGGAGAGGGGGAGAGAGGGTGAGGGGGAGAGAGGGAGAGGGGGAGACAAGGTGACCAGGTGACAGGGTGTTTCCTAACTCCTAACTCCTAACTCGCAACTCCTAACTCGCAACTCCTAACTCGCAACTCCTAATTCGCAATTCGTAATTCGCTTGTGAGGGCTGAATGAGACGCATTGTAAAATGGACTTTGATTTTGTTTGTAGCAGGGCTGATTTTTGGTGGAATGGCGGCGTTGGTCACAGCGCAAGCGTCGGTGACAGTAGAACCATCTTCCTTGCGTTCTGATCTGGGCGGCACCATCAGTGTCTACGCGCCTGGTGGTTCCAACATTTTCACCACGACCACTACGATCCGCTTGGTGAATTATGGCATCCTGGCGACCACCTACGTGAATCTCACCACGCTCCAGGCCGTCGTGCCGACCGGCTTGGGGACAGGAACGTATACGCTGTTGGTGTTGGATGCCGGCGGGAACACTGTCGGCACCGGGACGTTCACCATTACGGCGGCGCCCGCGCCGACGGCTACCCCCAAGCCGGAATCGCCGCCGCCGGATGGCCGCCCGATCCTCACCGTACGCAACTACACGGTGGACCCACTTCAGGTTAAACCGGGGCAAGAGTTTGTGGTCAGCATTGAGGTCTACAACAACGGCAGCCGCGCCGGGGAGAATACGATGGCCGTCTTTTCCGGCGGGGATTTCCTTCCATTGGATGAGAAGGGACATCTGTTTTGGCAGGTTCACATCAACGCCACCTTTGTCGCTACGCAGCGCTTCCGCGTCCCCAAAGAGATCAGCAACGGTATCCATCAAGTCACCGTGCAGCTCTCGGCTAACGATTATGAGGGCAACCATTACGACTATCCGGCCAATATCCCGGTGGAAGTGATTGGGGCCAGCACCGGGACCGCCCCCGCGACCGGCAAGCCTAAGGTGCTCATTGAGGGCGTGAGCACCACGCCCGCGCGCGTCGCACCCGGCGAGTCGTTCACCTTGACATTGCGCCTCGTCAACCGCGGCAGCCGCACGGCCACCAATGTGATGACCAAGGCCGACGCCGAGGCCGCGATC
>JAKQHY010000198.1 GCA_029555965.1 Chloroflexota bacterium
CGCGTGGACTTCGATGCCCAGCCCGGCTTCGTGCAGCCGCGCCAGCGTCCGCGTGAAGGGTTGGACGGGATAGCCGGCTTCCGGCCCGGCGACGCCGATCCCGACGATCAGCCCGGCTTCGTGCAGCGCCAGCAGCGGCCCGGCAAATTCGGCGACGACCTCCGCGGGCTTGTCCCGCCCGATGCCGATGGTGAAGGCAATCTCAATATCGCCATTCTGGTAGCGATTGACCCATTCCCGCAGCGCCCCCACACGCTCCATGGCTTCGGAAGTCCCAAGTCGCACTCCAAAGGCGCCGGCGGGCAACATCCATTCCACGTAACGCACATTTTGCGCCTTCAACCGGGCGATATGCTGGTCGGCGAGCAGGCAGAGGTACGTCATTTTGGACTCAACCGGTGTGACAAATCTAAACCACTCGAAGAAAGCCGCGACGCCTTGAATGGGGTAGGTAGCTTCCAGTGCGTCCGCGTCCACCGGACAGGTCGGGTCTTCCCGTTGGATGATGCGCGCGATGGCGGGATCCAAAGTCCCATCCAGGTGGCAGTGCAGTTCGGCTTTGGGTAGGGCGGCGATGTTCATAGGCGAATGAGCGGATCGGCGGATCAGCGAATTACGAATTACGAATTACGAATTACGGATTGCGGATTGCGGTATGGCGCGGGTCGGGCAGGCCGATGAGCAGCGGCCACGCCAGCGCGGTTCCCGCCGCCGTGACGAGAAACAGCAGCCCGTAGTTGTTGCCCGTCCACTGCAGCAGCAGCCCGCCGAGCGTTGAAAAGAGCGTCGTGACGCCGTTGATGGTGTTGGTCAGGCCGACGTAGGCCGGACGTTTGGCTTCAGGGGCTAATTCCAGCAAAAAGGCCGTCCAGGCCGGCAGCAGGCTGTTGTTGGCCGCGTTAAGCACGAAGAAGACGATCCCATATCCCCAGGCCAGCCAGCCGGGATCGCGGATCCATTGCGGAATCATAATCGCGGTGAGCGGCACGCCGATGGTGAGGAGCGTGCTGGCCTGCATCGCGCGGCGGGCGCCGTGCCGCTCGTTGAGCCAGCCGAAGAAGACTGCCGCCAACACGCTGCCGCCGACGCCGATGGAGGTGTAGCGTCCCGCGACCTGGTCCGGCAAGTGCAGGATGTCGAGCGCGTAGGTCATGTAAAACGGCATCGCCAACAGGCTGAGGTTGTAAAGCTGGCGGGCGACGATGTAGCGGCGAAAGGTCGTGTCGCTTTTCAGGATGTTGCCTAACTGCGGCAAAAAATCCCGCCACTGCGGCACAGCTTTCTCGGATATGCCGGGCGCTTCGCGGAGCATCATAATCCCCCCCAGGGAAATCATCAGCATCCCGAAGCCCAGTAACAACAGGCTGGCATAATTGTACGGAAAGCCCAGCCCGTGCTCGCTGAGAATGCCCTCCACTGCAAATCCTGCGAGAAAGCTCAGGATGCCGGAGGTCGTTTGCCCGACGCTGAAGAGCCGCCCCCGACGGCGCGGCGGGATGGCCTTGCTCAGCAAATCGAACCAGGCGAGGCTGCCAAACCCGTCACCGACCCAGAACGCCGTATAAATCGGCACGAACAGCGCGATCAGCAGCGCGACCGGCCAACGCCCGGCGGCGGCCGTGAGTCCGGCCAATACAAAAAACAGCGGACGGCTCAACGCGGCGGCCCAGACGATGGCCGGCTTTTTGTGGGGCTTGGCGGCCAGCGCGCGGGCTGCGAAGAGCTGCGGCAGCAGCCAGCCCGCGCGTTGCAGCGTCGTGATCAGCCCGATGACGGCGGAGGACGCGCCCAACACGCTGAGCAGGCCGGGAATGACGGTGGTCGGGCCGATAAAGGCCATCGCTAACCCGAAGAAACAGAAATCGGTGGCGAGGGCGGCGAAGTTGCGGCGGTAATCTTTGGGGGGCGCGGTGTGGATGGATGGGGCGTCTATTGCAGCATTCCTCCGCTGTAATGAAGCTGGTAAACGGCTACATTTTGGTAAGTGATCGTCTCCCGTCCCCAGAAGCGATCCGGATCGCCGTGACTCTCGTTGGTATACGCGAGGGCGCCCTGTTTGTAAACGCCTGGCCCCCGATAGGGGTGTTCCGGCGAGACGTGGCGCAAGGCCTCTTGGAGAAAGGCGTAAACCTTTTGAATCTGAATAGGGATTTCTGTCGTTTTCAACTTCCCCCCGGCGTAGCACATAGACCAGACCGGATTAGCGTCGTAGTACACCGTCTCCTGGCCGACAAAATAGTCGTTGCCGAAGTAAACATCCCGGTAGAGCAGTGCATCCTTCGCGTACTCCAATTGCTTGGAACCGGGCAACATAGGCGATACTTTGGTCCCGGCGCCGCCTTGCGCGGCATACGTGCGCGCTTTTGCCTCTACCAAAAAAGCTAAAAATGTCTCACGGTTGATCGGCATTGTCGTCATGGTGACCTCCTCAGAGAATAACAGGATTTATGGAATGATAGGATTAAAAATCCATTGGACCCGTTGGCTCAACCCCTTTGAAAATCTGCTTAATCTGCTGACTAAATGCTCATCCTTATGGCTATGGGCGCTTCATCAGGAAGGGTACTTTCCATTTTACCCGTTCTTGGCTGTTTGTCAGATACGCAAACGCCCCGAATTCAATTCGGGGCGTTTGATCGGATCAGAAACTCTGCTCAATCTGCTTAATCTGCTGATTGAAATCAGGACTTAGTGCTTGCTTGGTATCCCCTGCCGCTTGCTGAGTCTAACGACGACGCCGACGACCAGCAACAGCGCGGCGCTGCTGCATATCCCTGGCGATGTCATCGTCGGGGTGGGGGTCGGCAGGGTATTGGCAGGAGTGGTTGGGGTGACATCCGCGGATGTCGTGGGCTGTGGCGTCGCCGTGGGGTCAACTTGTTCTGGCGGGCGTGCTACTTCATCGGATCCTGTTCCAAAGAGAAAGCGATAAGCCACGCCTTCGGGCGCTACAAAGATGGTTTCCGCATTCAGAGCGAAGTAAGCCGCCCACATTGGATGTGTATCTAGTATTTCCCAATACGCGGGTGACATGAAGGGGATTTCTTGCAGCGACATCTTATCCGGGACATAAAGGGTATCCGTGCAGAGCGTGACATCGCACAAGAAAGTCTTGTCGCCGACATAGCGGACGTGCCGCTGGGTCTCCGATGCTGGTATGCTCTCGTCCGCAGCGGGGGGGGCCGCGGCACCCCCCAATCCGGCGCGCATTTCTGCATCCTCTACTGCTTGTTCTCCGGTCGCCGCCGGGGCCACCTGTAGGGATTTCTCGAACTCTTCTGCGGCCCGGTCACGCCCCTCAAGACTGAGAACCTCAGTCGGCTCTTCCACCAGGAATGACGTGTAGGGGGTGATGATGCCATACCGCAAGCTCAAAGTGACAATGGCGTCCACCCACTCAGCATTTTCCCCATGCAGGCGGATTTGCGTCAGCAGATGTCCGATCTTGCGCGCGGCCCATAGGCGGGGAATGAAGGCCAGCTTGTCGTCGCTCTCACTTTGGCGTGCGAATACGCCTTCATATTCGTACATTTGGCGTTTCCCGTTCACCTCGCCGGTCAGCATGATACGCTGTGGGCCGTCGCCGGTGTAGCGCCCGGTGACAATCAATTGCGTCCCGGCGTACAGGTCGGTGAGTGGGTTGGGGTACACATCGTAAACGCGCACATCGCCAAAGTCCAGTGTCACATTGGTGAGCAGTGGGCTTTGCACACGGGCGTAAAAAGCCGATACCTGCTCGTCAATGCGTTCGTCAGGTTTCACGTAGGCCGGGCGCCCTTTGTGATCCTGGGCCAGTTGATCGAGAAAGAGTGTGTTTACATCATACCCCACTCCAAAAGGGAAGATGCGCGCTGAACCAGAGGTTTCTTGCGTTAGCATGTTGAGAATCGTAGCCTCTTCCACAATCCCCTCGGTAGGCAGTCCGTCGGTCAGGAAGATGGTGATCGTCGGGCGGGTTGCGTCCGCTTGAGACAACGCCTCCGACAGGGCCAGGTAGATGTTGGTGCCGCCCATCGCTTCCAGCTCTTCCACCCAGGCGACTGCCTCACGGGCTTCGGCATTTGGTCGGGGTGTGTCGGCAAAAGTACGTACATCGCTGCCAAAGGCAATGATATTGAAGCGATCCTCTGCATTCAAATGCTCTAGGATGTAGACGAGCGCCGCTTGGGCCTGTTCCAACTTTTCCCCATCCATTGAACCGGATGTATCCAGCACCAAAAAAACGTCCTGCGCCAGGGCGCGATGTTGCGCCTCCTCAATAGTCGGAGAAACCATCAACAAGAAAAAACCATCCTCATCCTTGGCTCTGTACGAGAGCAAATTCGCGCCAATCTCTTCCGTTCCCGAACTTGTGTAAAGCTCGAAGTCACGATTGGGGAGAATGTGACCGGCTTCGTAACTAATGCTTGCCTCGCGGCTGCTTTTTCGGGTGATGACAGCTTCTTCCTGGTGGCTAGGCGAGTAAACGGCGCGCAAATCTGTAGGGGAGGAGATCTCAATGTAAATGCTGACTTGCTCCAGTGGCATCGCGGAGAAGCGCTCAGTATCCAAGGGATAACGGTAATACATCAGCCCATTTTCGACCGGCAGAACTTGTGTATATTCTAGTTGAATACGGCGCTCACCTCCTGGTGGGATCGGAAAGATGCGCGCCCGCACGGCGTCGCGTCCCACGTATTCCAACAATGCCGGGTCTCGACGCCGTTGCACATATCCTTCGTAGATTTCACGCGCTTTATCGGCAGGCAGAATCTCACCTTCAACCGGCTGCCCATCCACCCACATCACAAAGCTTTGGACCGTGGCCCCAAGAGGGAGTGGAAAAACATAGGTGCCTTCAGCGGCGCTTTGTCCTTCATTGCAGAAGACTTGGTCAACCTTGGTGATCGCAACCTGATCTTCAATTGTGACCGTTACCCGGTGATAACGAATGGTCAACCAGGGTGTCCAATTCACTGGTAGTTCTGGGGGTGGGTCAATAATGATAATCCCATCGGCCAGCGCCATTTGCGGGATTCCGAAGACGAGGGTAAGTGTGACTAAAAACCATAGTATTCTCTTCATTGTTTTCCTCCTGCTATAGTATCTTTTGGAAATGGATATCTAATTTAGAAACGCCCAATCGCAAGGTGAAGTTCCATCTTGACAAAAAAAAGGGCAGTGGTAGAATCTCGCCTTGCTTGAGGAACAAGGAAATCATTTCAGCAATTCACATAGATTTCTTCAGAAAAGCTCCTTGACAAAAATAGGGAATATATTATAAATTGCGGCTGATAGCTTTTTGCGTGGACAGGCATTGCAGATAGAATATGCTTGACATACAGAGCAATTTATGGTAAAATGTTTATTACCCTAAGTAAGTCAATGTATGATTGATCTTACAAAAGCACCTTAACATTTGAAGAGTGACAGGAAAGGCGAGGTCAGTAAAGAGGTACAGAGTTCTCCCCCTTGGGGGAGGGAATCGAGCGGAGAGTTCGATCGTGGCTCAGGATGAACGCTAGCGGCGCGCCTAATGCATGCAAG
>JAKQHY010000215.1 GCA_029555965.1 Chloroflexota bacterium
CGAAGCCGTCATAGCTGCTCCAATCCTGGGCGACGGTGAAGGTGCGGTTGAAGCCGCCATAGGCGTAGTTGTCGTTGTTGAGGATGAGCGCGTAGGTGAAGGACAAGACTGCCGTATCGTTGACGGGCGGGAGCATAGGCAGATCCGCCATTGTCGTTGCCACGGCCACTTCGGTGCGCCCTCCATTTGAGCCATCAATCCTATCTGAGAAGACCGTCAGGCCGTCTGGCACGCCATCTTCAAAATCATCTATGATGGGCATGGCTGTGGGCGCCTGAAGCGCCGCTGCGCGGCTGACCCCCGCGGATGCGCTGAAGGTTACAGCCAACAAGGACAGTAACGTGAAACTGCGTAATAGAACCCAAAATTTCACTTTCATTGAATGTTCTCCCTCTGAAATTGAACAAAAAAATTTTTAATCAACCTTGTGCTGATTTCGAATATGAGCGATACGTGCCTCCTTTTGCTGGGGATCAGGAAGCGAGGCGTCAGGCTTGTGACGCGCCGCATGAGTCGCGGATGATCAGTTCCGTATCGAGGATGACGCGCCGTGGTGGGACGCTCCCGTTTTCCAGGATGTCAAGCAATATTTCGACGGCCTGTTCGCCGAAGCGCAGCACTGGCTGGTGGACCGTGGTCAGCGGCGGCGCTGCGTTAGCGGCCGGCGGCAGATCGTCATACCCTACTAACGCCATGTCTTCCGGCACGCGCAGCCCGGCTTCGCTGAGGGCGCGCAGTGCGCCAAACACCATCACATCCGAGGCCACGAAGATGGCCGTGGGGCGGTGGGGGAGAAGCTGCTGCATCGCCTGGTAGCCGCTGCTCTCGTTAAAGTTGCCGGGAGCGACGAGCGCGTCTTCTAGCGGCAGGCCGTGTTCGCGCAAGGCCTGCTCATAACCGGTGCGCCGGTCGAGCGCCGCCGTCGTGTTCAGCGCCCCGGTGATAGTCCCAATGCGTGTGTGCCCCAGGCGGATCAGGTGACTAACGGCCTGATACGCGCCGGCCACGTTGTCCACATCAATATAACTCACCGGGATTTCTTGCGCCGGGCGTCCGGCGACCACCAGGGGGACGTTTTTTTCCAACAGTCGCGCGATGAGTTGATCGCCGATCTCGCCCACCTGGATAATGAGACCGTCGAGTAATCCCTTGTGTGCGATGCGGGGGAGGAGCTTGCGCTCTTCTTCGGGCGTCTGGAGCAAAAACAGCCCCAAAGTGTATTCGTGATCGTTGCACGCTTGTGCGATGCCCTGGATCAGCACGGGAAAGTACGGATCGGTGAAGACCGTATCGGAACGGCGCGGCAGCACGAGGCCCAGGATGTGCGTGTGTTGGATCGCCAGCGAACGCGCAACCGGGTTGGGGCTGTAGCCGGTTTCCTCTATGACTTGTTGCACCCGCTCGCGGACTTCGGGGCGGACGTTGGGGCGGTTGTTCAATACGCGGGATGCCGTGGTGCGGGAGACGCCGGCGCGTTGGGCGATTTCGTCCAGGGTTAGTTTGTCGGTCATACTTTTCCTTTTCTTTCAATCCGTTTCCTGCGAGATACTGGAAGCGCTTCCATCTTTTTGTCACGACTGCATTTTAGTTCAGATAAGTCATAGCAGATTTCAGTCCAGTGGTGCCTAACCACAAGAGGGCGGTCTTTGCTGTATTGGAAGCGCTTCCAATTCCTACTATACCACACAGATAGCAGGGATTTGTCAAGAGGCTGACAGACTACTTGCAGATTCACCGGGCAGGTGTAAAGTAAGAACCAGCAACCGGCAACCGGCAACCATTTCTTTACACAATTTATGGAGAACCCACCTTGCATTTCGTAGACCCTGCTGTGGTTGTCATCTTCGGCGCGTCCGGCGACCTGACGCGCCGAAAACTCGGCCCGGCGCTGCACACCCTGGCCTGTGAGGGACTGCTGGCTCCCCAGACGCGCGTCATCGGCGTCGCGCGCACCCCGTTGAGCGATGCGGCGTTCCGTGAGCAGATTTACGAGGGCGTAGCGTCTTATGCGCGCCTGGAACCGAGCGTCTGCCAGTTGTGGGGAGATTTCTCCGAGCGTTACACGTATCTGTCGGGCGCGTATGATGACCTGGAAACTTATCGTCGGCTGGCGCAACGCCTGGACGCGCTGGAGGGCGCGCAGAATCGGTTGTTTTACCTCTCGACGCCGCCCGCATTGTACCCGGTCATCGTGGCGCAGTTGGCCCGCGCCGGATTGCACCGCCATCCCCAGGGCTGGACGCGCATCATCATTGAGAAGCCCTTTGGACACGACCTGGCGAGCGCGCAGGCGTTGAACGCGCAGGTTCACGCCGTTTTCGACGAAGACCAGGTCTACCGCATAGATCATTACCTCGGCAAAGAAACCGTGCAGAATATCCTCGCCTTCCGCTTTGCCAACGCCATCTTCGAGCCGTTGTGGAACCGCAATTACGTGGATCACGTGCAAATCACGGTGGCGGAAACAGACCTGGTCGGCGCGCGGGGCGGCTATTACGATCAGGCGGGCGTGCTGCGGGATATGTTTCAGAATCACCTGCTGCAACTGCTCACGCTGGTGGCGATGGAGCCGCCGGCCGCATTCAACGCGCGGATGCTGCGCGATGAGAAGGTCAAGGTGCTGCAAGCCGTGCGTCCCAGCGAGTCGGAGGACGTGACACTGGGACAGTACGCCGGCTATCTGGCTGAGGAAGGCGTCGCGCCGGACTCGCGGACGCCCACCTACGCGCGCCTGCGCCTGTACCTGGATAACTGGCGTTGGCGCGGGACGCCGTTCTACCTGGAATCGGGCAAGGGGTTGACGCGCAAAGCCACCGAGATCACGCTACACTTCAAGCCGGTGCCGCATTTGCTCTTCTCGGAGAACGTGGAGTTGCCGCCCAATCGCCTGACGTTGTGCATCCAGCCAGACGAGGCCATTCGCCTTAACTTTGCCACAAAGATACCCGGCGCGGGGATGCGCGTCAAGCCGGTGGCGATGAAGTTTCACTACGCCCAAGATTTCGGCGACGTGGCGCTGCCGGAGGCTTACGAGCGGCTACTGTTGGATGCGATTCAGGGCGACGCCGCGCTGTTCACCCGCAGCGACGAAATCGAGCTGGCCTGGCGCATCGTGGATCCGCTGACGCACTTTAACCAAATCCCTGCGCCGTATCCGGTGGGCAGCGCCGGCCCAGACGAAAATTTTGGACGCGGATAAACGCAGAGGAACGCTGATTTTTAAAATTTATCTGCGTGAATCCGCGAAAATCTGCGTCCTAATTCCTTTATCCGCTACACTGTGACCATCCTATCGTGAAGATGCGTGGTATGTTTTGTGGGGGCTGTTAGTGGAAGAACGAAGTGAAAGAAAAAGCAACCTGAGTGAAACTCTGAGTGACACGCCGTTTCGCATTGAGCGCGATTCACTGGGCGAGGTGCGCATCCCGGCCGACCGGCTGTGGGGGGCGCAGACGCAACGCGCGGTGGAAAACTTCACGCTCTCGGCGCACCGGCTGGGGCGCGGGTTTATCGGCGCGTTGGGGCAGGTGAAGAGGGTGTGCGCGCAGGCCAACGTGACGTTGGGCTTGCTCGACCCACGCCTGGGCGACGCCATTGTGGCGGCGTGCGCGGCGGTGGCCGCCGGTGAATTGGACGACCACTTCCCGGTGGACGTTTTCCAGACCGGGTCGGGCACGTCCACAAACATGAACGCCAACGAGGTCATCGCTAACTATGCCATCCAACAGCTCGGCGGGGTGGTGGGGAGCAAAAAGCCGGTACACCCTAACGATCACGTCAACATGAGCCAGTCCAGCAACGACGTGATCCCTACCGCCATCCACGTGGCGGCGACGCTGGCCCTGCGCGACGACTTGCTGCCCGCGCTCGCCACATTGCACGCGGCCCTGGCCGAAAAGGCCCGCGCCTTCGACGCTATCCTCAAGACCGGGCGCACGCATTTGCAGGATGCCACTCCCATTCGCCTGGGGCAGGAATTTGGCGGGTACGCGGCGCAGGTCGCGCAGGGGATGGCGCGGGCGCGGCAGGCCATCGCGGCGCTGCGGGAACTGCCGCTGGGCGGCACGGCGGTCGGCTCGGGCATCAATTGCCCGCCCGGCTTCGTGACGG
Organism: Chloroflexota bacterium; assembly: GCA_029555965.1. GTDB lineage: Bacteria > Chloroflexota > Anaerolineae > B4-G1 > SLSP01 > JAKQHY01. Next base: position 4,111 of record JAKQHY010000215.1, read on the forward strand.
CGGCCATCGCCGCGTTAAATGACGCACTGGACACGGACTTCGTCGAAGCGCGCAACCACTTTGAGGCGAACGCGGCGCGCGACGCGCTGGTGGAGGTCTCTGGCCTGCTCAAAACGCTGGCCGTGAGCCTCCACAAGATCGCCAACGACGTGCGTTGGCTCGGTTCTGGCCCGCGCAACGGCCTGGGGGAACTGCGGCTGCCGGCGGTGCAGCCCGGTTCGTCCATCATGCCAGGCAAAGTCAACCCGGTGATCCCGGAGGCGGTGATCATGGCCTGCGCCCAGGTCATCGGCCACGACGCCGCCATCACCCTCGGCGGCCTGGGCAGCTACTTCGAGCTGAACTTGATGGCGCCGCTGATCGCCTACAATGTGCTGGACAGCATCGCCCTGTTGACCAACGCCGCGCGCGTTTTGACCGAGCGGTGCATCATCGGCCTGGAGGCGGACGCGGTACGCTGCGCCGAGACCATCGAGCGCGGTCTGGCGCTGGCGACGGCCCTCGCGCCGCGCCTCGGCTACGACCGCGCCGCCGAGATCGCCCACGAAGCCTGGCGCACCGGGCAGACTGTGCGGGAAGTGGCGACCGCGTGGGGCGTTCTGCCGCTGGAGGAGCTGGACGCGCTGCTCGATGCGCGGCGGATGGCCGGCTGAGGGGGCGGGAAAGTGTTCATTTTGCGGCGGACATGCTATACTCACGCTGTAGAACATAAAACGTGAAACGTGGGGCCTTCATTGCCAGGTCAGCACATTTCATACCTCACGTATCAGAAAGGAGAGGGGTAACATGCTCAGTTTTGACCGTGACGTGTGTTGTAACATTGGCAGTTCCTCGGCGCGGGAGTGGCTGGTGACGAATGGCATCGGGGGATACGCTTGTGGCACGATTTCCGGCATCCTGACGCGGCGGTATCACGGCCTCTTGATCGCCGCGCTGCGCCCGCCGGTGCAGCGCATCTTGATGTTGACCAAGATTGACGAGACGGTCACGTATGGGTCGGGCAGCTACACCCTGGGCGTCAATCGTTGGCGTTTTGGCTATATTGACCCGGACGGTTATCGCTGGCTGGGGCAGTTCAACCTGGAGGGCACGACGCCGGTGTGGACGTATCCACTGGGCAACGCCCGGTTGGAAAAGCGGGTGTGGATGCAGCCCGGCGCCAACACCACTTACATCCGCTACGACATGATCGGCGGCGCGATCCCTGTCGCTCTGGAGCTAAGAACCCTGGTCAACTACCGCGACCACCATTTCAACATCCACGCCGGCGATTGGCAGATGCAAATTTTGCCGGTGGAGCACGGCGTTCAGGTGCATGCTTATGAAGGCGCGCAGCCGTTTTATGTGCGATGTTTGGGCGCGTTTGTCGAACCACAACACATCTGGACAGTTGATTTTTATCTGAGCCTGGAAGAATATCGGGGATACGATCCCTTCGATGACAACCTTCTCGCCGCGCGTTTTGTCGTCACGCTTGCTCCCGGTCAATCTTGCACCGTGGTCGCCAGCACGGAGTTGGACGCCGGGCTGGACGGTTTCGTGGCGTATCAGGAGCGCCAGGCTTACGAGGCCGCCTTGCTCGACCGCGCCGGGCCGCTGCCCGATCCCCGGCTCGAACCTCTGATCCTGGCCGCCGACCAATTCCTCGTCCGCCGCGCGCTGCCCGAAAACCCGGAGGGCCGCTCGGTCATTGCCGGCTACCCATGGTTTGCCGATTGGGGCCGCGACGCGATGATTGGGTTGCCCGGCTTGACGCTGGCGACCGGCCGTCCGGCGCTGGCCCGACAAATCCTGTGTACCTACCGGCATTTTGTGGTAGATGGGATGTTGCCCAACTGTTTCTTTGATGCGGACAGATTGCCGGATTACACCACCATTGACGCTACCCTGTGGTACTTCGAGAGCGCGCGCGCTTATTATCAGGCTACCGGCGACCTGGACATGGTGCGCGAGCTTTATCCCGTGTTCGCGGACATCATCACGTGGTTCCAGCGTGGGACACGCCACCAGATTCACGTTGACCCCGGCGATGGTCTGCTATACGCGGGCGAACCGGGGCCGCCGGTCACGTGGATGGACGCACAGTTCGGTGACTGGGTGGTCACGCCGCGCATCGGCAAGCCAGTGGAGATCAACGCGCTCTGGTACAACGCGCTGGGCGTGATGGCCGAGTTCGCCCGCCGGTTGGGTGATTCGCCGGATGCTTACGAAACGGCGGCAGCGCAGATGCGTCAGAGTTTTGCGCGCTTCTGGAACCCGGAGCGTGGCTATTGTTTTGACGTGTTGGACGGCCCGGAAGGCCATGACCCATCGCTGCGCCCCAATCAGCTTTTTGCCGTGTCTCACGCAGCCGATCTATTGACGCCGGAGCAACAGCGCGCTGTGGTGGACGTGTGCGAGCGGCGCTTGTTGACGCCCAAGGGCTTGCGCAGCCTCGGTACGGATGAGCCGGCCTACATCGGGCGTTACGGCGGCGACGTGGGTACGCGCGACGCGGCGTATCATCAGGGGACGACTTGGGGATGGCTGCTCGGCGTCTTTGTGACCGCGCATTGGCGCGTATACCACGACGCAGATCGCGCTCTGGCTTACCTCGAGCCGCTCTTCCAGAATTTGGAAGAACACGGGGTGGGCAACCTCAGCGAGATTTTTGACGGCGATCACCCGTTTTCCCCGCGCGGCTGCATCGCCCAGGCGTGGACGGTGGCGCAATTCCTGTGGGCCTATCATCAGATACGTCCGTGGGTGAGTGCGTCTGACAGGAATTTCGGCGCCGAGGCGCAGGGGCGCAAGGGAAAGATTACGTGACTTTTCGACATTTCAAACAGGAGTGACCAACATGAAGCGTATTGCGGTTTTAACAAGTGGTGGGGATGGCCCGGCCTTGAATGCGACCATCCGCGCGGTGACCCGGCAGGGAATTCAGCAAGGCGTTGAGGTCTATGGTGTGCGGTGGGGGTATCGGGGATTGGTCAATGATGAAATGTCCCTTCTGACCAGTCGGGATGTCGGCGGCTTGATGGGGCGGGGCGGGACGTTCTTGGGCACGGCGCGCTGCCCGGAATTCAAGCAGCTCCAGGTGCGCCAGACGGCCCTGCGCACGCTGAATCAGCACGGCGTCGAGGGCTTGGTGGTCATCGGTGGCAATGGCTCCCTGGCCGGGGCGCTGGCGTTACACGATATGGGCTTCCCCACTATCGGCATCCCGGCGTCCATTGACAATGATGTGGATGGCACCGATCTGGCGGTGGGCGTGGATACAACCGTCAACACCATTTTAGAGGCGATAGACCGGATCAAAGATACGGCGTCTTCGCATCAACGGGCCTTTCTCATCGAGGTGATGGGGCGCAATTGCGGGTATCTGGCACTGGCTGGTGGTTTGGCCGGCGGCGCCGAGCTGATCCTCGTGCCGGAAGCTGAAGGCCCATCTATGGAAAAGATCGCCGCGACTGTCGTAGATGCCTATGTGCGTGGAAAGCATCACTGCATCCTGGTCATTGCCGAGGGTTGGCGACCGGGCACCCATGCCGTGGAAACGTATTTGAAGGAGCACCAGGCGACGTTAGGGTTTGAAGTGCGGGTGACGATTCTGGGGTATTTGCAACGTGGCGGTAGCCCGTCGGCTGCTGATCGCTTGCTGGCGACCCGTATGGGGAGTTTTGCGGCGCAGCGCTTGTTAGATGGAACTAGCGGCCAGATGGTGGCGCTGCGCGGCAATAAACTGGCCCTATGTCCGCTGGCAGAAGCCGTGCAGCAGTTGCGGCCCCTGGATTTGAGTTTGTTGCAATTGTCGGATGTGATGGATTAGCGCTTCCCTGACCCGCACTATCGCGCCGCCGTCGTCAGAGGGCGGCGCTGTTATTTGCTCCGTTCCAGAAGCGTCGCGGCCAGCGCGTGCAGCGCCGCCTGGGCTTCACCGACGCCCTGACTGCGTTCCAGAGCATTCAGCGCTTGCCGGTGATAGTGTGCGGCCTGTGTTTGAACGTGCGTCTGACTGCCGGCTGCTTCCAACAGGCGCAACGCGGTGGCGACATCGGCTTCTGTTATTGGCGCGTTGTTTTGGAGCATCGCGGCTAATTCGGCATTACGCGCCATGCCGTGCAGGATGGGCAAAGTTTTCTTGCGGCGGCGCAGGTCGGCGCCCACCGGCTTGCCGGTCTGTGCCGGATCGCCCCACAACCCTAGCCCGTCATCCTGCATCTGGAAGGCCATCCCCAGCGCCACGCCGAACCCGCGCAGGGCATCCACTCGCGCCGTGTCGGCTCCGGCGAGGAGGCCGCCTAACTCGCAGGCCATGCCGATCAAGGTTGCCGTCTTGCCGCCGATCATCGCCAGATAGGCCGCTTCGGAGACCTGGGGCTGCGTCTCGAAGGCGATATCACGGCACTGTCCCTCGGTGATCTTCAGCGTGCCTTCCGTGAAGGTGCGGGTCGCCTGTAGGATGCGCGCCACGGGCAATGTGGCCGCGTCGAGGTTGAGGATCGCCCGGTAAGCGATGGCGAACAGCGCATCCCCGGCGTTGATAGCCTGCGCCTCGCCCCATAACGCCCACAGGGTGGGGCGACCGCGCCGCATTTCATCGTGGTCCTCGATGTCGTCGTGGATCAGCGTAAAGTTGTGGAGCAGTTCGATGGCGGCGGCCGCGGGAAGCGCCGCTTGCCACGCGCCGCCCTGCGCTTCGCAGGCCAGCAGCAGGAGCAGTGGCCGGAGCCGCTTGCCGGCGTTCACCTGGGTCGGCTGGAATTGAGCGTCGGCCCAGCCCAGGTGGTAGCGGATCATACCGTATACCAGTGAGGGCGCATCGGGAGTAGGTTCGCAGGTTCGCTGCACTTCTGTTTCTAATGCAGGTAAATATCGTGTGAAAGGATCCATAGTTTTCCTCTGAAAACAGATTATTTGAACGTTTAAAGGTTTGACCGCTGGATAAGCGTACCTGTACTATACTTTAGGCGGCAAGAGAGTCAACCTTGACTTTTACCTTGCTGCGGCTAAAATATTGAGCGATTGCGAATGAACTTGTTCCCTAATCGAGTGATTATTAAGGAGGCCAAAACAATGAATTTAGAAGTCTACGCTAAAATCAAGAGCATCATTATGGATATTCTTGCTGTTCCAGACGAAGATGTGGTTCCTGCGGCTAAATTCCGTGAGGATTTAGGCGCGGATTCTTTGGATCTGGTCGAATTGATCATGGCTTTTGAGGACGAATTTGGTGGGCGTATTTCGGACGACGACGCCCGCAGTATTACCAGCGTCGGTGAGGCGGTGGCCTATATCGAGGCGCGTCAAGCCGCGAATCAATAGCTTGCCGATTTTTTAGTTGAGGGCAGAAGGCCACCGTCCTACGGTGGCCTTCTGTAGTTTTAGCCCATGCGCATTGGATTGCTGGCCGACACGCATGTTCCTTACCGCGCCGCTGCTATTCCCAAGCAAGTATTGACGGCGCTGCGCGGGGTGGACCTGATCCTCCATGCCGGAGATGTGGACGAACCCTGGGCTTTGGCGCCCTTGCAGCAGTTGGCGCCCGTTCATGCCGTGCGTGGAAACTATCACATCCTCGATGGCTCTTCTGGCGGGGCCGAATTGCCGCCCTCGGTCGAAATCACCGCCGCCGGATTCCGAATCGCGATGACGCATGGACACCAGCTGGGCTGGCTGACCCCGTTCTGGCGGATCTATGTGACGTGGCGTAACATGGGGGGGCAGTGGCGCACTCCAGCGTATGATGCCGCGCTTGTTCGGGCGTTGCTGCGGCGTTTTCCCCAGGCCGATATTATTGTTTTCGGCCATACTCACCGCTTTTACCAGGAGTGGCGGGGGGACACCCTGCTCATCAACCCCGGCGCAGCCCTGGCGACGGCCTACTTCGATCCGCCCTTTCGCCCTTCGGTGGCTTGTCTGACGTTGTCATCGGGTGTCCGGCCGGTAGTGGAGCGACTGGAAGTGTCGGATAGGGTAGTCGGAGCGCTTTCCAGAGAGGTTGATGAATAGTTAAAAAGAAAAAAACCTCTTAAAAATCTTGACGGAAAGGTTTAGCTGTGCTATAATTTCAATGTTAGCGGGCGACTGGAGGATCGTTATGATTAGAGTAAATCTTGCACCCCTCGTCCACGCTGAATTAGGGCTAAGAGAACTTGTTACCCTAAACCTGAGCAACCTCACCTTTGAAGACCTGACGCTCAATTACCTGAAAGGCTCACTCCATTTTACACGTGTTGCCCAGGGGATTTTATGCGAAGGCCACCTGAATGCTGAAGTACAAGTAGAATGTATCCGCTGTTTGACGCTTTTTTCTCAGCCGATTGTTATTGAACTTGAAGATATTGTCGGCCTCCCCGGAGCGGATTTGACCCCTGAGCGGCCTGTGCGCGTGACGGAGGATTATTGGGTGGACCTGGCGCCACTGATTTATGAATATGCCTGGTTAGAGATACCTCATAATGCTGTATGTTCCCCCCATTGTAAGGGCATTTGTCCTGACTGCGGCGGCAACTTGAATTTGGGCGAGTGTGTGTGCGAGGAAGGCGCGGCACTGGACCCACGGTGGGATGCACTCAAAACGCTGCTGAAATAGTCTGTCTTTCATACGTGGTTTTTCTTGAAGGAATTTGTCGGTAGAGTCTTTATCCGGCCATAAAGTTGACAAGGAGGCCTATGGACATCGTGACGGATTTATTGGAAAAGGTGGAAAATCAAGGGTGCCTTGCCGCTAAGGGTGTATTGGAGGCTTTCTCAACCTTCTCTGCTGAGGAGGGCTTGGATACTGTGTTGGAGGAGGAGTTGCGGGGCGTCGGCCTCGGGTTAACTATGTCCGAACCAGCAGAGGACGAAGAACTCGATGAAGAGGTTGAAACGCTCGATGACGTTGCCATTATCGAGGATGTCGCGGGTATCGAGGATGTTGACGACCTTGACGACCTTGACGACATCGAGAACCTGGATATGGAAGCAGGCGATGAAGACCTGGATTATGAAGAGTTTTCGGATTCGCTGGACGATTGGAATAATGAAGAGACCTATGATCTGGATGGCATCGGGGTGGATGACACGGTGGCGCTCTATTTGAGAGAGATGGCGCGGGTCCCCTTGCTCAGCAATGAGGAAGAAGTCAATCTGGCGCAGAAAATCGAGCATGGCCGGGAAATTCAGTACCTTTTGCAGAACAATGGACATCATACCGGAGAGGAGTTGGCCGTCTTAAAAGAAATGGTGCAGGATGGTTTGGACGCGCGCGACCATCTCATCCGCGCCAACACCCGCCTGGTGGTGAGTATCGCTAAAAAATATATGGGACGCGGTGTACCGTTCCTGGACTTGATCCAGGAGGGCAACTTAGGCTTGATGAAAGCCGTGGAAAAGTTCGAGTACCAACGCGGCTATCGCTTCAGCACTTACGCTACCTGGTGGATTCGCCAAACCATCACCCGCGCGATTGCCGACCAGGGGCGCACCATCCGCGTCCCGGTCCACATGAGCGACCGGATCCGGCGTCTCTACCGCCGGGCGCAGGAGATCGAGCAGGAGCGCGGCGTGCGGCCCTCCCCGGAGGAACTGGCGGCGGAGATGGGCCTGGAGCCGCGCAAGGTCCAATGGATGATGCGGGTGTCGTGGCAGCCGCTCAGCCTGGAGCGCCCTGTCGGCGAGGACGACGACAGCGAATTGAGTAACTTCATTGAGGATGACCATACCCCTACGCCGCCGGATACGGCCTATCAGGCAATGTTGCGCGATCGCATCGAAGAAGTGTTGAAGACGTTAAGCCCCCGCGAGGTGCGGATTCTGCGGATGCGGTTTGGGTTGCAGAACGGGCGCAGCTACACGTTGGAAGAAGTTGGCCAGAAGTTTGGCCTGACCCGCGAGCGCATCCGCCAGATTGAAGGCCAGGCGCTCCGCCGGTTGCGCCATCCGAGCCGCAGCCGCGATCTGCGCGATTATTTACATTAGTTGTCAAATTTCGCGTTTTCTGTATAATGACCTTATCTCATTTCGGCTGAGGTTTTCCAATGGCCTGCTATCAGACTAAGAATATGACAATGCGTTACAGACCGTGGCGCTTAGAGAGCGAGGCCCTCTAAGCGTGATGGGCCGTGTGACGCCCGAAACACGTAAAAACCCCACCAGCCTCGCTGGTGGGGTTTTCATTTGCCTCACCCGGCCCGACCCATTACTCATTTCCCATTTCTCATCACCTGACTTGAAGGAGGACGAACATGACCAAGAAAATTCTCGTCGCCGTCGCCTGGCCCTACGCCAACGGCGATTTGCACATCGGACATCTGGCCGGCGCTTACTTGCCGGCCGACATCTACGCGCGTTACCACCGGTTGGTGGGGAACGACGTGCTGATGGTTTCCGGCTCCGACTCGCATGGGACGCCTATCACCGTGCGCGCCGACCAGGAAGGCGTCAGCCCGCGTGAGATTTTCGAGCGTTTCCACCACCGTTTCCTGGAAGCGCAGCGGGACATCGGCATTTCCTATGACTTGTTCACGCACACGGACACGCCCAATCATCACAAAGTAGCCCAGGATATTTTCACCCGCCTGTTGGAAAACGGCTATTTGTATGTCGAGAAACAACAACAGTACTATTCCGAGCTTTCCCAACAGTTCTTGCCTGATCGTTACATCGAGGGGACGTGTCCCCATTGCGGCTACACCGACGCGCGCGGCGATCAATGCGACAACTGCGGGCGTTTACTGGATGCATTGGAACTCAAGAACCCGCGTAGCAAGCGGGACGGCTCGACGCCGGTGTTGCGGGAGACTGAGCATTTCTTCCTCGACCTGGCGAAGTTGGAACCGGCCGTGCGAGCCTATCTGGAAAGGGAGAAAGAGGAATGGCGTCCCAACGTGATCAAATTCTCCCAGAATTACGTGAAAGGGGGGCTGAAGGGCCGCCCCATCACCCGCGACATCGAGTGGGGGATTCCGCTGCCGCTGGACAAATACCCCGGCAAGCGGCTCTACGTCTGGTTTGAGGCGGTGATCGGCTACCTCTCGGCCAGCATCGAGTGGTCAAAGCTGGTGGGCGATCCCGATGCCTGGAAGTCGTGGTGGTACGACCCCGCCGCGCTCGATGTCTACTTCATCGGTAAGGACAACATCCCCTTCCACACCATCATCTGGCCGGCTGAGTTAATCGGCATTGAGCAGCTCTACGCGGACGATCCGGCGCAGCGGCTCAACCTGCCCTACGATGTGCCGGCCAACGAGTTCATGAACCTGGCGGGCGCCAAGTTCTCTAAGAGCCACGGCCGCATGATCTCTGTGCCGGACCTCCTGGCCCGTTATGACGCCGACGCCATCCGCTACTACATAACGGTGGTGCTGCCGGAAACCAGCGACAGCGACTTCTACTGGGATGATTTCATCCTGCGCAACAACGGTGAGTTGGTGGGAGTTTGGGGAAACCTGGCCCATCGCGTGCTTTCCTTCACCTACAAACACTTCGGCGCGGTTCCTGAACCGGGCGCGCTGGCCGACGCGGACCTCGCGCTGCTGGCGCAGGCGGAAGCCGCCTTCGTGACGGTTGGCGAGCGCTTGGCCGCTCGCCAGTTCCGCGCCGGTTTGACCGAGGCTATGGCCCTGGCGCGCGAGGCCAACCGCTACCTGGAGATCAAGTCGCCTTGGTCGCAGATCAAGCAAGATCGTGCGGCGGCGGGCACCAGCCTCTACGTCGCGCTTCAGGCTATCAACGCCCTGAGCGTGTTGCTTTCGCCCTACTTACCCTTCTCCTCTGAGCAATTGCGGCGCGACCTGGGACACACCACACCCCTTTTCGGCGCGCAGGGCATCGAAGAGGTGACGGCGGAGGGCCAGGTCTACTCGGTGCTGCGATACGATCCCACCCTGGCGACAGTCCGTTGGGCGTATGAAGAACTGCCGATCGGGCGTTCGCTGGCGAAACCCGCGCCCTTGTTCAAGAAACTAGACGAGGCGCTCATCGAGGAAGAACTGGCGCGGATGGAGAAGTAGCCCACGATGCGGCGGTGGACCTCCGGCCTCGCGCTGACCTGGGCGCTCTTCGCGCTGCTGGTCTTGACGCTGGACGCGCAGTCGTTGTGGTGGGATGAGAGCATCAGCCTCCACCTGACGACGCTGTCGTGGCCGGAGATCGTCGCCAACCGCGCCGCCAACATCCACCCGCCGCTGTACTTCTTCGCCTTGAAGCTGTGGGCGGCGCTGGCGGGGCGGACGCCGTTCGCAGCGCGCTATCTCTCCGCGCTGGCGGCGACGTTGTTACCGGCGGCGGCTTACGCCTTCACGCGCCGCCGGGTGAGTGAGCGCGCCGGGCGGGCGTCGGCGTTGTTGGTGGCGCTGGCCCCGCCCTTCTTCATCTACGGGCAGGAAGCACGCGGCTACGCCTTCCTGCCCCTATTGATGCTGGCGCTCCTGGCGCAGGTTTGGCCGGCAAAGAGGCAAGAGGCAAGAGGCAAGAGGCAAGAGGCAAGAGGCAAGAGTCCTCAGCCCTCAGCCCTCAGTCCTCAGTCCTCAGTCCTCAATCCTCAGTCCTCAGTCCTCAATCCTCAGTCCTCAGTCCTCAGTCCTCAGTCCTCACTTCTTACTCCTCACTCGCTACTCCTCGCCCTAACTCAGGTCGCTTTCATCCTCACGCACTACGCGGGCGTGGTTGCGGCGGGGTGGGCGAATCTGGCGCTGTTGTTGCGCTGCCTGCGGGCGCGTGACCGGCGTCTCTGGCGGACGTGGCTGATTTCGGTGGGCCTGACGGCGCTGCTGGCCGCGCCGTGGGGATTGGCCGTGCTCGTGGCGGGCGCATCAGGCTTCCGCGAGGAGGCCGGCCTGAGCAACGCCCTGGCCGCCCCGCTCCCCGCTGATTACTTCCTGCGCCTCATCGGCATCTTCCACGCCGTCGGCCTGCCCCAGGCCCTCTCCGATCCCACCCTCTACCGCCCCGCCCTCTTGACCGGCGCCCTGCTGCTGGCAACTCTAGCGTCCCGGGTTCTGCGTCCTCAGTCCTCAGTCCTCAGTCCTCAGCACTCAGCACTCAGCACTCAGAACTCAGAACTCACTCCTAACTCCTCACTCCTCACTCCTCACTCCTATCTCCTCCTCTCCTGGCTTCTCCCCCTGCTTGCCGCCCCCGCTATCTGGTGGCTCAGTCCCCAGGCGCACCCGCGTTATTTGCTGCCCTTTGTTTTGCCGGGATGGCTGCTGATTGCGGCCCTCACCGTGCAGCGCGGCGTCCCGCGTTGGCTGCGCGGCGGTTTGCTGGCGGCGACGTTGACCTTGAGCGTGCTGGGCCTGCGCGCCTACCTCACCGTCCCCACTTACGCGCGCAGCGACATGCGCGCCGTGGCGTCCATCGTGCGGACCGCCGCCACGCCGGGCGATATCGTGTTGCTGCCTTACACCGATTACTCGTTGACGTACTACGACACCGGCACGGCGCGACCGATAGTGTTGACCTCTCCAGAGGACGACGATGCACTGATGAACTCGTTCTCGGGTGAGTTGCGGCCAGACCAACAGGTGTTTGTACTTGACTATGGGCGCGGCGCGTTTGATCCACGCGGGCAGGTGCGGGCGGTGTTGGAGTGGGTCGGCTATCCGGTGGCGCGTTACAAGGTTCCTGGCGCGATCTTGCAGCAGTACGTTTTGCAAATTTCTCCACAGAGCGTGGGGGCCGGAGAGATTTCCCTATCGGCTTGTGTGGCGGGCGCGTCGCCATGTTTTATTCATGCAACCTGGCAGTTCCATCCCGAAAGTGGGGGAGCTTTGCCTGTCGTTCTTTACTGGCAGGGCGGCCCCGCGCCCACCCGTTACGCGGTGGGATTGCGGCTCTATGCAACCAATGGCGCGCTGGTGGGCGGGGTGGATGGTCTGCTGCTGGACGCGCGGCTGCGTCCTACCGAACTGTGGGACGATACATTCGTGACAACGTATCACCTGCTGCCGCTGCCGCCCGGCCTCGCGCCGCGCGCCTACCGGCTGGAGGTGGGCGTCTACGCGACCGACGCGCCGGATAGGCCGCTGCCGTTGACCGCGCCCGACCGCCCATCGGTCTCTGCGCTGGCGCTGGGAGACGTTGTGCCGGCGGTTGCGCCCGCGTTGGCGACCTCGCGGTACGGCCTTTCCGCCGGCCCCGCCGGGCCGACGGCGACGTGGGGCGATCTGATGCTCACTGGCGCGGCGCTGGATCGCGGGATGGCTTACGCCGGGCAATCCGTGTTCGTCACGCTGGCGTGGCAGGTGGGGGGCGCGCTGCCGAGCGAGCTTCCCACACTGGCGCTGCGCCAGGGGGAGCGCGTGTTGGCGTCGGCGTCCGCGCTGGCGGATTTGCCGCCGCTGCCGGAGGGCCGCCCGGTGTTGGAACATTTGGCCCTCTCCATCCCGCCGGACGCCGCCGACGGCCCGGCGGAGGTGGTGCTGGCGGCGGCGTCGCAGGAAGTGGCGCTGGGCGCGGTGACGTTGAGCATCGGCGAGCATGTGTTCAGCGCGCCGGAAATGATGTACCCGCTGGAGGTGCGCGCGGGCGATGTGGCGACGCTGTTGGGTTACGATCTGACGCCGGGCGAGGTGCGCGCCGGGGAGCTGCTCACGTTGACGCTCGTATGGCGCGCGGAGGAGGGCGCGTCTGCCCGCGATCTGACGGTGTTCACGCATCTGCTTGGCGCGGACGGGAGCATCGTGGCGCAGCACGACGGTTATCCCGCCGAATGGACACGCCCTACCGGCGGTTGGCTGCCCGGCGAGATCATCGTGGATCGCCACGTCCTGATGTGGCAGCAAGCCTACAGCGGCCCGGCCACTTTGCGCGTCGGCCTGTACGAGGCCGCCACCGGCGCGCGCGTCATATGGGAGCACGGCGCGGACGCGCAAACGCTGGTTTCTGTGGCGGTAGACGGTAGACGGTAGGTGTCAGCCTTCACCACATCGTAGAAAAGTTGAGCACCTTAACCACTGAATAGCCTTCAAGAGATCGGGTACTGGTTAAAGAGTAAGTGATGGGCCTGCTGGCCCGATGTGTTCCAGGTTATATTCTGCGATGAACCATTTCAACACCATGTTATGAAAAGCCTCCGATTTAGAGAACGACAGGGTTTTGTGCACCACCCGCCCGACCCACTGGCGCAGGGTGTTGTACCAGCGTTCCATGTGTGTGGTCTGCCCCGTTTCTTTGCCCACACATTGATGCGTGGCATGGGGCAATGCCTGATACGCTTGCCAGAAATCACTGTACGAATGACAGCGCCGATACGCGTCGGGCACGCGTGCCCACAGGCGTTTACAGGTTTCCGCGGTGTGGTCGCCCATCGCAAAGGCGAGAATCTGGCGAGTGCGGCGGCACATGACGGTCCACAGCCAGCATTTGCGCGCCTTGGTACCCACAAACGTCCACATTTCATCCAATTCGAGGACATCATTCGCTTGCGCCGGGGCCAATGTCCGGCGCAACGGCGGCAGGCGACGCACTTTGGCGACGATCCAGCGGGCGATGGTTTGCCGACGCACATGAAACACCCGTGCCAGGCCCCCGCAGACTGGGCCGTTCTTTGTAGGCGCGCAAGACACGGTCCTTGGTCTCTGGTGAGTGACTGGGGTGCAATTGCAGTACGCCATAGGCGTCACAGTCATGACAATGATATTGCGGTGTTTCGCATTTATTGCTACCGTTGCGGACGATATTGGCGCTGCCGCATTTGCGGCAATAGTAAGTGAGTGTGATTTGGATCATGGGGACCTCCACCGAAATGCTTTTTTGGGAGGCATGATACTGCATCACTTACCTTTTAACCACTACCGATTTTCTGCGATGTCTTGAAGGCCGACAATTATGAATTACGAAAAACCGGGGAGCTGCTTCTGCAACCCCCCGGTTTCGTTGGTGATGTGGCGGCTAGTGGCCGAGTTCTTTCAACATCGGGACGGTGCGGCTGACCCAACTCAGGGCAGGGTCGTCGGCGGTGGCCTGAATGCGGTGTTCGCCGGCAAGGAACCACAGGTAGTAGGTCATAGTGCCCGGCGCGCTGACGACGGTGTGGTAGCCGTAAGGCGCCATCAGCAGCGTGTTGTCGCGCACAGTGAAGTTGATGTCGTCGCCTTGATCGTTGTAGTAGCGGCAGAGACCGAAGCCGTCCGCCGGATTGAGCCGGAAGTAGTAGATTTCCTCGTGGTCGGCCTCGCGGGGCAGATCGTCCACCTCGTGGCGGTGCGGCGGGAACGTGCTCCAGTTGCCGCTCGGCGTGAACGTCTCGCCGACGATGAGGCGGCGCGCGGGCAAATCGGGCTGCGCGGCCAGCGTGAGAATCTGGTGGAAGTACCGCTTGAAGTTCGCCGCCCCCCACGCGCCGCTGGCGACGCGCTCCGGGCCGATGACGTAGGGCGCAACGGCCAGGTCGCTTGGCGCGCTGGTGAGCGCGATTTCCACGGCGGAGTCGGCGGCGATGCTGTACGATGCGCCGGCGGGCATGTAGACCGAATGCGGCTTGCCGCCGAAGACGTTGGGCCGCCCGCCGACCTTCTCGAAGCGCGCGCCCGCCACGTCGAAGGTGGCCTGACCACCCAGGATGACGGCCAGCACCTCGCGGTCGCCGGTGGCGGCGGAATACGCGCCGCCGGGGGCCAGTTTCAATAGTTCAAAGCCCAGGAGTTCGCAGGGATTGTAGGGCAGTGTGTTTACCCCGGGTTGAGGGGTCAGTGAGGCAAAGTATTTCATTGAAGCTCTCCTTTGTGTGTAGGATCAGGATGTTTATTCATCCAGCACGTCTTCTTCTGGTTCAATGACCTCAAATCCGGCGTCCCGCAGAGATTGCGCCCGGCGGCTGTGGATGGCCGACGTCACAAGCACGACGCGCGTGGGCGTGATGCCCGTTTCCTGGATGTAGAGGTCGCGTTTGCGTTCCAGGCGTTTCTGGATGGTCTTGCCCGCGCTGGCGGCGATTTCTACCAGGATGTGCTGTCCATCGTAGATGATGCAGTCAAATTGTTCGCCGGCGATGTGGCGGGTTTCAACTTTTACTCCGAAGGACTGTTCTAAAAGCGCCGCAACCGTTTGGCGAAAAACACTCTCATTGCGAATCCCCCAGCGCATTCCCAGGCGATCTAGGGTGCGGTGCAAGTCCTGGAAGCCGGCGTCCACGCGCGCTTCCAGGCTATCTATACGTTGGTCTATTCCTGCCAGACGGCGATCCACTTGGTCAAAGCGTTGGTCTACCTGCTCAAGGCGTTGGTCTACCTGTTCAAAGCGTTGGTCTACCT
>JAKQHY010000218.1 GCA_029555965.1 Chloroflexota bacterium
GGAAGCCCTAAGCCCGGAAGACATCATAAGTCGTCCCCACGCCCGTGGGGGTGAACCGTTGATATTTCCAACGCCGATGAAGCAACTTACGTCGTCCCCACGCCCGTGGGGGTGAACCGCGACGGCGAAAAAGGAAAATCAAATGTAGATAGTCGTCCCCACGCCCGTGGGGGTGAACCGCATAAACTGTTCTAGGTGGCAACAAAGAACGAGTCGTCCCCACGCCCGTGGGGGTGAACCGATGTAGTTAAGCAAGGCCAAAAACAGCAGAACGTCGTCCCCACGCCCGTGGGGGTGAACCGACTGCATCATAGGTTTCAACCTGGATACAGTAGTCGTCCCCACGCCCGTGGGGGTGAACCGCGACGAGGCGCAATCGGTATTGAAGCTGTTGCGTCGTCCCCACGCCCGTGGGGGTGAACCGCCGATTCACTCTATCCATTGCGTAAAGGCCGGGTCGTCCCCACGCCCGTGGGGGTGCCGGGCGTTAAACGCCAAATTTTGTTTTTTACCGTCGTCGTCCCCACGCCCGTGGGGGTGAACCCCGCCTCCGGGGGTATGTCGCCATTGTCGCCACGTCGTCCCCACGCCCGTGGGGGTGAACCGCTGCTTGCTGCCTTTTGGCCGTTGGCGGCGTCCGTCGTCCCCACGCCCGTGGGGGTGAACCGTGGACATTAACAGCAGCGCCAACGTCCGCGTGCGTCGTCCCCACGCCCGTGGGGGTGAACCGCCGCCGCCGAAAGCGCACAGGAATTGAGCGGCGTCGTCCCCACGCCCGTGGGGGTGAACCGTTTTGGGGATCGCGCCGGTGGTGCCGCCGGTGGTCGTCTCCACGCTCGTGGGGGTGAACCGCGTCCGACAAGCCCAACGGGGCGTCCAAGCCCGTCGTCCCCACGCTCGTGGGGGTGAACCGTCAATTTTTCTGATCATAGTTTTATTGTATTCGTCGTCCCCACGCTCGTGGGGGTGAATCTGACCACGACTGCTCGGAGGATCTCATCTCCTGCGAGCTGGCCTGGTACAACCTCTATGACTGGGTCGGCGTACCAAGTAAAACGGTGCGGCGCTGTCAAGGCGGCTGTTACCCCAACGAAAAGTACGGGCCGGCCGGCGATCTTTTACTCGGCGCTTGGGCGGACTATCTCATCGGGTACGAAAACGGGAGGCAGCGCGCCCTATGGTGTCTTTATCACCGACTCGGACTCCCTCAACAGCAGCGGCTTGAGAGATATACCAATGGGGGCGACGTTTTTTGCGTCGCCCCCGTCTGTATGTCTTTAGGCGCTGCGCTTGCGATCGAAAAACTGCCCCGAACCCAGGATTGGGTCGCGCGCCTATTCCCCCCCGCTTTTCAGGGTTGTTAAGGTGATTTTTGCCAGAGTCGAGTTCCGTATCAGCGCAGAACCTCATCTGCCTTTCTTAATAGACTGTCGGGCACGGTTATCCCCATCTCTTGGGCGGCTTTGTAGTTGAAGACGAAAAGTGTATCCGGGGTGCGTACCGGAATCGTGCCGGCTTTGGCGCCTTTGAAAATTTGATCGGCCATGGCTGCGGCAAACTCGCCTTGTTCAGCCTGGTCGGTGGTGACGGTGAGAATGCTCCCTTGGGGCACCATGCGGGTTGAGCCGCCAACAACGGGAACTTTGTGCTCTTTCCCAAATGCGACAATGGCGGCGAAGGCCTCGGGCGTGCGGACAACTATGTCCGGCATAATCAAAAAGGCATCTATGCCTATGTCATCCAGGG
Source organism: Chloroflexota bacterium (assembly GCA_029555965.1). Taxonomy (GTDB): domain Bacteria; phylum Chloroflexota; class Anaerolineae; order B4-G1; family SLSP01; genus JAKQHY01. The sequence continues at coordinate 1,747 of JAKQHY010000218.1, forward strand.
CTCCTCGCGTTTGCAGGTCGGCCAGAACATCCTCCGTACTTTTGACGGGGACCTCCACCACCGTCACCCCTAAGGCCGCCGCCTCCGGACGCCAGGTTTCCAGCGCCAGTTGATTGGGAGCGTAAGCCGGGTCATAGCCCGCCCAGATCCGTTGGGTGTCTGGCTGCAATTCCAGCAATAGTTCCTGTAAGAGCAGTGTCATTTCCGGGCCGGGCACGCGCACGCCGGTAATGTTGCCTCCGGGCGCGTTCACGCTTTCTACTAGATCATTCAGTTCAGAGAAAGAGCTGGCAAAAATCACAGGGATGTCTGTGCCGGCGGTGGCTTCTTTGGCTGCCACGGCGGCTCCGTCAGGGAACGCGAGAATCAGGTCCACTTTTTTGTCTACGAATTCCTTGGCAATGCGCTGTAGCTGGTCCGTGTCAGGCCCCTGTTGAGCATCATAGACAATGTTTTCACCCTCAATATACCCCAGTTCGGTCATTTGGGTTTTGAAGCTCTCGAATATAGTGAGTTGTGATTCCACCGCGTACAGAATGCCCACTTGATAAGTTTTGGGCTTTTTTGTCCCACATCCGCTTATCAGTAGGGCAAACACAATCGCTCCGATGAAAAGTGACTTCCAATTCCCAGTCTTGTTCTTAGCCATAATGCTATTCCTCCTGGTTTATCGGCTAATCTTTTCCCCTACTTGATCACCTACTGCCGTGATCTCTGGTTGACGTGACATTGATCTCTGTAGCAACTCCCTTTGTTGTGTAGAAACCTATCTGATGTTTCACCTCCTGATTTCAACGTATGGGTGTCTATCCTGGCAAGACGAACTGACCCACCAGGCTGTTCAAGGTTTGCGCCATCTGGTTGACCGATTGTACCGAAACAGCCATCTCTTCAACCTGCGCGCTGACTTCCTCGACCGTGGCGGCGATCTCCTCGGCGGAGGCGCTGTTCTCCTCGGAGATGTTGGCGACGTTCTTGGTCATCCAGGACATCTCATCTGAATTGGCCGCCATTTCTTCGGTGGCGGCGGTGTTCTCTTCGACGACAGCGGAGACGATGTTCATCGCATTGACCAGTTCCTCGGCCGAAGTGTCCATTTGTTGGGCTGCGCCCACAATGTCCTTCATTTGTTGGTTGACTTTCTCGGCGGCTGCGAGCGCGTTGCGCATGACCTGCCCGGCTTCGTTGGCCAGGCTCACACCCGTAGTGACTTCAGTCACGCCTTCATTCATCGCCAGCACAGTTTGTGCGACCGTTTTCTGAACGTTGCGCACCAGGCGCGCGATTTCCTTGGTAGCCTCGGCTGACTTGGTGGCCAGTCGGCGGATCTCATCCGCGACCACGGCGAATCCCTTGCCGTGCTCGCCGGCCCGTGACGCCTCGATGGCGGCGTTGAGCGAGAGCAAATTGGTTTGCGAGGCAATGCTGTCAATGGTCTCAATGATGATGCCAATTTGCTCCGAATGTTGTCCCATCTCCTCTACTTTCTCCGCCGAAAGTCCCACTTTGGACTTGATTTTCTCCATTCCTTTGATCGTATTGCTGACGGTTTCAGCGCCCACCCGTGAGAGTTCGGTGGCCTGGATGGAATCCTTAGCGCTCTCTTGCGCGCCTGTGGCCACTTTAGCGATCTCCAACGTCATCTGATGCGTGATTTCGGCTGAGCGATTGACCGCGATGGCCTGCTCCTGTGCGCCCTTAGCCACCCCTTCAATGGCATCTGACATTTGAATAATGAAGTTCACCGTTTGCGACATACCATTAATTTGTTGCGTCGTGCCTTGAGCCATTTCGTTGATAGCGATCGCCACCTGGTTGATGGCAAGGGCTGCCTGGTTGGCGGTAATGGTCATTTGTTCGGCGGCCGCCCCCAGGGTGCTGGCTCCCAGGGTAACTTCTCCAATGAGTTTGCGCAATTGGGCAATCATTTGGGCGAAGGCTTTGCCCAGGGCATCCTGTTCCGATTCTGGCGTGACTTGCGCCGTGAGGTCGCCCAGGGCTAACCGATCGGCGGCGGCGGCCATAGACTGTTGGTAGGTAATCATACGCTGGAAGGCTTTGCCCAGGGCGTCCTTTTCCGACTGTGGGCTGACCTGCGCTGAGATGTCGCCCAGGGCCAAACGATCGGCGGCGCTGGCCATGGCTTGTTGGTAGTCAATCATACGCCGGAAGGCGTTGCTCAAGGCGTCATGATCCGATTGCGGCGCAACCTGGGCCGTGATATCGCCGAGGGCCAGGCGGTCAGCAGCGGCGGCCATATTCTGTTCATAGGTAATCATACGTTTGAAAGCGTTGCCCAATGCATCCTTCTCCGATTGTGGGGACACCTCAGCGCTTACGTCGCCCAGGGCCAACCGGTCGGCGGCAGCGGCCATCGCCTGTTGATAGTTGATCATGTGTTTGAAGGCGTTCCCCAAGGCATCTTGTTCCGATTGCGGGGTAATGTGCGCCGTGATGTCGCCCCCCGCCAGGCGATTGGCGGCAACGGCCATAACTTGTTGGTAGTCAATCATGCGCTTGAAGGCGTTGCCCAACGCATCTTGTTCCGATTGCGGGGTCACTTGCGCCATGATGTCGCCGAGGGCCAGCCGGTTGGCGGCGGCCGCCATCGCTTGTTGATAGTTGATCATGTGTTTGAAGGCGTTGCCTAACGCATCTTGTTCCGATTGCGGGGTCACTTGCGCCGTGATGTCGCCCACTGCCAGGCGATCGGCGGCAACGGCCATGACTTGTTGATAGTCAATCATGCGCTTGAAGGCGTTGCCCAACGCATCTTGCGCCGATTGGGGGGCCACTTGCGCCGTGATGTCGCCCAGCGCCAGCCGGTCGGCGGCGGCGGCCATCGTCTGCAAGTAGCTCATCATTTGGTGGAAAGCGCTGGCAAGTTGCCCGACTTCATCGCGGGAGCGATGGGTGATGTTCTGATTGAGGTCGCCCGTGGCAATGGCCTGAGAGGTGGCGACCAGGGCCTTGATGGGGCGGGCTATTTGACGCATGGAGAAAAAACCCGATACGCCGGCGACCAACATAGCGATCACAATCAATACCACGATCAAAATAATGGTGGTGTTGGCGAGATTGAGCGCCTCGCCCCACTCCTGTTCCGCCACAACGATGAGGAATTGCTCCCCCAGTTTAACACGATCGGTGGACAGGATAACGCGCTTGCTGTCCAATCCGGGATGGTCGCCTTCTTCAGAACGGAGGTTAAAGGTGGGGCGCTCCAAAACCACCGATGCGTTACGGTGGGCCACCACATACTTTTGAGAGTCAACGATGTAGACACTCTGCCCTTCGCTGACATCCAATTCGGCAATCAACTCCCAGATTCGTTTGATGCGGAGTTCGGCGACGAGCACTCCGTCTATCAGACCCGTGCGCACATTTTCCAGAGGGATGGCGATAATCATCAAAGGCTCTTTGCTGATCGCATCAATCCGGATCGGGCTGTAGTAAGTTTCGCCGCTTGCCTGCGGCTTAAGAAACTCATCCGCCCCGGAGCGATCTTCCAGGGGAGGCGCGGCGTTCAGGCGGGCGATGTGAACTCGCTCTTGGCCCTGGTCATCGAGTAAAGACAAATTCTCAAAGATGTCATTGTAGAAGAATACTTCATCAAGTATAGCCTCTTGTCTTTCGATATCCAGGCTTTGCAATCCTTGAGTTCTGCTGACAATGCGCAGTTGCCCTTCAACGTCCTTAAAGAAGGCCGTCACCGCAATACCAATCCTCTGCGCTGTTTGGCGTTGTAAGATGAGGGCTTGTTGCTTTTGCACATCAAAGCTACGCCAGCCCAATACAACGCCTACCAGGAGTAGCGGCAGGCTGGCCAGCGCCACGAGAATGAGGATCAGGCGAGTTTGGATGCTTTCAGAGGGGCGTGGCAGTCTTATTCGAGACTTCAAACGGCTGGAATTTTTTTTCATAATATCATCTCCATTTCGCGTTTTGAAGCTATATGATGGGTATCCATCTCTTAATAAGTCTGATAGTTTTTTTTGTCTTACTACTTTATAACTATATCAATGCTTATCAAAAAAGTCAAGAAGCCGTATTCACTAAGATTCTGTATTGACAGAAAATTCTGTTCGTATTACAATTAGTGCTTGTAACAGAGGTTTTACACGCGGGGTGACAATGCAATTGATACGAGATTACAAGCCGGATAAAACGCGCCAACAGTTCTTTCGTAACGCACTCATGATCACGGTGGCCGGGAACCTGTTGTTGGTGTTGGGGAAGGGCGCGGTCGCCTACCTCTCCGACAGCCGCGCTTTGTACGCCGATGCCGCCAATTCGGCGTCAGACGTGGTCTATTCTTTTATGCTGGTTTTGGGACTGTGGATTGCGCAACAACCGCCCGATCTTTCCCACCCGCAAGGCCATGCCCGGTTTGAGCCATTGGTAGGATTGGCCGTGGCCGCGGCGATGACGTTTGCCGGCTACGAAGCTGGGCGCGCTTCCGTTGTGCGCTTGCTGGCGGGGGGCCTGGCCGTCGAACCGGGGTGGCCCACGCTGGCTTTATTGGGCAGCGCGTTGCTCAAGGGGGCGATGTTTTTATCTGTTCGCGCGATTGCGCGACGGGTGAGCAGCCCGACCTTAGGCACCGTGGCGCAGGACAACCTCTCTGACGTGCTGACCTCTATCGCGGCATTTGTCGGCGTGATCGGGTCTAATCTCCTTCACCCGTTGGCCGACCCTGTGGCGGGCGCGCTGGTCTCGGTGTGGATTTTCCGGGCGGCTTTTGGCGCGTGGAAAGAGAACCTGCATTACCTCACCGGCGGAGGCGCTCCGCCGGAACTGCCAGGGAAAATTCGGACGGTGGCGCAGGCTGTGCCCGGGGTTCTGGACGTGCATCAGGTGCTTACCGAATACGTAGGCGCGCGACTGATTCTCGATTTGCACATTAATGTGGACAAGACATTGAGCATCACAGAGGCCCACGCGATTGCGGATGCGGTCCAGGAAGCCCTGGAAGCCTTGCCCGAGGTGGACCGAGCCTACGTGCATGTAGAACCATTGTTGTAGGAGGTAAATGGAATGCCAGAACGTTATTACGAAGAAAAGCACTTCATTGAGGACATCAGTTTGTATTTTGAACAAATGGGAATTCCCCGCATGGCGGGGCGCATCCTGGGTGTGTTGCTGATTGCCAATCCGCCGGAGCAGTCCATAGACGATCTCTGTGAGCAATTGCAGGCCAGCAAAAGCGCCATCAGCACAAGCGCGCGCTTGCTCAGCGAAATGGGCTTGATTGAACGCGCGCCCTCCCCTCTGCCCCGGCGCGTCTATTTTCGCTTCCAACCCGGCGGCTGGATCAAATTCATGCGGATGTACTTGCGGATGATGGCCTCATTGCATGGCATCGCCGAGCGAGGACTGGAGCTGCTCAAGGATGAAGACCCCACTCTAAGCGAACGATTACAGGAAGCACACGATATGTTCTCCCTGATTGAAGATGAACTGCCCATGTTGCTCAAACGGATCGAGGAAAAACGTCAGATTTAGCGTGACGCCTACCCACAACACACTGCCGGTTCTGAGTTGCCACACGTTGGTTCCGGGCCTCCGCATGATGGCTCCTTCAGCCATCGCAGCGCTGCGTTGATCATCGCGGCTGCGCAGCCCACCCCGCTGTCCACCTTCAGCGCGCCGGTCGGGCAATTGAGCTGGCACGCGCCACATTCCATGCAGGCGTCCGCCCGCACGATCTGCACTCGCCGCGTCCCGCGCACGCCCGGCGCGAACACCCCTTGGGGACATACCGCACTGCACATCCCACAGTTGATGCACGCTTCCGCGTTAAATTCCAACGTATTCCGCTGACTGAGCGCCACAAACCCCACCTGCGCCGCAGGCGCGCAGCCACATGTCGTTGTTTCAATAATACTTGCCATCTTTCACCTCATCGCTTTGTCGCTGACTCGCTTCATCGCTTGCTCGCTTTATCGCTTTTTCCCGTCAAGCGCAACATGAGCGCCAACAGCACACCGGCCCCAAACATCCCCGCCATCACCCGGATATAACGGAACATCTCGCGTTTCACGCCGGTTTTGGACGTGAACGGCGTCGAACCGGTGAAGTTCAGCGCGAGAAACGCTGTCACCGGCGGCAGCGCCAGCAAGTACGCCAGCGGCCAGCCGATCCGCTGCCCTTTTGAACCGGCAACTTGCTTGTGCGCCAGCCACGCGAAAGGCGCCGCGACCGCTCCCCCCAGGATGAAGCCCTTGCTGCTGAACTCCTCGGTGGGTAGCCAGGGCAGCAGGATGGGGAATAGCGCCGATCCGGCCAGCACCGCCGCCGCCGTCCCCAATGCCGCCAGCGGTCCCAGCAGCACGGCCAACGCCAGCGCCGCCAACGTCGTCGGCCTGGCGAGTTGAACCAGCTCCACCGGGATCAACACCAGCCGGTCGCGCAAGGGGAAGCGCACTTGTCGCATCTCTGGCGTGGCCTGATGCGTTTTGAGGTATTCCGGCAGATCGGCGGCGCGCACCGGGCCGTACTCTACCTTGAAGCCCGTGCGCTGCTTGACCTCGTGCGCGACGACGCCGGGCGCACCCAACTGCGGCAGGATCAGCGTCCGGTGGCTGACCACCTCGGATAGCCGCGTTGCCTCGACGCGGCGCACGATCTCGTCAGTTCCGAAGGTGCCCTTCCCTGCGGCGCACCACACGTTGACGCCCAGCGTGTCCAGCACCAGGATGTAACCATCCGCGCCCGGCAGGGAGGAACGCACCGCGTCGAAGCTGAGCGAGTAGTTGGCGGTGACGAGCACCGGCGACTCCGGCGTGGGGTTGCCGATCGTGTACAATCCCGGCGTCACGCGATGGTTGCCGCGCCGGTAGCCCCACCGCGCCAGGAAATGATCCCAATGATCGGCGAAAGTCAGAGTGCTGCTGGTGTGCATAAGATCAGGGGTTGTATTCATTCGTATCCTCCTATTTTGGTAGACGGTAGACGGTAGACAGTAGACAGGGCTGTCTACCGTCTGCCGTCTACTGTCTACCGCTCAACTCATAATCTGGGTGATCTGCTCCCGGAACCACGCGATGTTTTCGGCGTTCAGGCAGTAGCATCGCGCCGGGCCTTCGGTGACGCCGCTGATCCAGCCGGCTTCGCGCAGGACTTTGAGGTGCTGCGACACGGTCGCCTGGGCGATGGGCAGGTAGTCCACGATGTCGCCGGTGATGCAGCCGGGATGCGCCACCAGGAACTTCAAAATCTCGAAGCGGATCGGATTGCCGAGCGCCTTGAACATTGCCACCAGGCGCTCTTGATCCACGCCGGAAATGTCCAGCGAGCAACACGTTGGGGAGCAGCACGCGCTTGCGGTGATTTCGGTCATTTGCTTTCCTTTATCGTATTTTTGCATTTATCGTATTTATACGATAAATTATACAATCAAAAGAGCGCTTGTCAATATCCAAGCGCCCGGAATTTCACCGGCAGATTACATTCAAAATCTGCTCAATCCGTTGACAAAAAAGCCCAATGCACCGTTCAGGCCAGAATGACCTCTCCTGCGGTCCCGTCCACGGTGATTAGCTGCCCGCTGTGGATGCGGCGGGTGGCCGCGCCGGTGCCGAGCACCGCCGGGATGCCATACTCGCGGGCGACGATGCTGCCGTGACTGAACGGCCCGCCCACATCGGTGACGATGGCGGCGGCCATTGCAAAGAGCGGCGTCCAGGCCGGCGTGGTGATCGCGGCCACCAGGATGTCCCCCGGCTGCATCTGCCCGAAATCCTCCGGGCCGCGCAGCACGCGCGCCGTTCCGACAACGCGCCCCGGGCTGGCGCCCGCGCCTTTGAGGATTGCCCCAGTCTCGCCGCCGGCGCGCGCCGGCCCGATTTTTTCGACGCGCTTCATCCACCGGCTGTTTTGCGGCAATCCCACGGGAGGCATCGCTTGTTTTTCGGCCTGCCAGACGGCCTTGCGTTGCGCGATCGCTTCAGTGATGGGACTCAGGCTCTCGCCCCGGTCGAGCGCGGCGGCGGCCTGATCAGCTTCCGCCTCGTACAGCCAGTAGACGTCGTCACCCTGCGCGAGCATCCCCGCTTCGACCAGACGCCGTCCGAGTTCCCCCAACATCTGGCGCAGCAAAGGATACCCCAGGCCCAGGTCGGCCAGGCTATCCTCGCGCATGGGGCCGTAGCGGTGCGCCCAACCTAGCAACTTGTGGAACGCCTTCAGGCGCAGTCCTCGCAACCGCCCGGAGATGATCTTGATGGCCTCGTCGCGCCGGGCTGACAACGCCTGTTGACGTTCATACGGGCTGGTTCCCTGGCCCTTGAGGTACATTTTGATCGCATCCAGCAGCGGTGCAGGAGCATCCGCCGGCGTCGGCTTGGCGAAGTCGAGATCGTAAGTGGTGTGCCCGTAGCGGGCCAGATGCTCGCGGAAGTGGCGCTGCCATTCATGCCAATCATTCTCAGCAAGACCCGGCGGGACGCTTTCTTCGGCTAATTGCGTGATCAACTGCGCAGTTGGCGTGTGCGCGACGTGATCGGCCAGCGCCGGACGTTCCCGGCACGCTTGCGCCACGTCGTAGAGCGACTTTTCGGCCAGGATGGGGAGGCTATCGAAGCCCAGCAAGAAGGTCAGCGCCGGCGGATCGGTGCGGCGTTTAACCAGTTTGTCGTAGAAAGCTGCGAACCCGGCCTCTGCGCTCATTGCGATGCCAATAACACCCGATTGCAGGACGGTGTAGGTATGCACCGCTTCGCCCAACAACTCGCGCGCGGCGGTCAAGAGATCGGCGGCGGGCAGTTGGCGCAGCGGATGAGCTTGCCAGCGTTCGATCACGGTCACGTAACGCGGATGCGCCTCGTCCCGCCAACGCGCTTCGACGTGCCACATGATGCGCCAGACCGAAGGTCGCATCAAGCCAATGAGCATCTGCCACATGGATTTGAGGGTGAAGCGCATTTGGAGGTAGGGATAGCCGTTGACGGCCACATAACATTCGTCCGGCATAAAGCCCTGCCCAAAGAGCGTATTGAACAATTGCACCGTGCCGGCGTTGATCACCCGCCGCCCCAGCGTGCCGAAGAGGGGCGTCAACGGGTCGGGCAGTTGTTCGATGATACTGGAGCGAAAGCCGATGGCCTTGGGGTCGGGCAGAATCCACTCGGTCGGCGGCGGGATGGGAGGCGCAGACGGCTCCGGCGGCAGCGCCGTGATGGGACGCGCCTGAAGGATGTAAACCTCACCCCTGACCTCACCCCCGGCCCCGCTCCTCTCAGAAGAGGAGTGAGTAGAAGCCCATTCAATGTCCATCGGCATTCCGTACAGGGCCTCGATTTGTACGCCCAGTTGGGTCAATCCCGCCGCTTGCGCGTTGCTCAGCACGGGCGCGCGGCGCAGAGATTCCGGTGTCGGTTGTTCCGCGGTGCCGTCTGCTGTCCGCACCGTCATCACCTGCTTGTCGGCGGTGTCCCGCGCGGTCACTTGCCCGGTGACTTTGTCCAGCGTCAGCATGTCAGGCGTCACCGTGCCGCCGACCACCGACTCGCCCAATCCCCAGGCCGCGCTGATCATCATCTGGTCGCGCTGCCCGGTGAAGGGGTTAGCGGTGAACATGACGCCGGCGGCTTCCGCCGGTACGAGCTGCTGTACCACCACCGCCAGGCTCACGGTTTCCTGATCAATGCCGTGCTGCATCCGGTAGCCGATGGCCCGCGCCGTCCACAGGCTGGCCCAACAGCGTTGGACGGCGTCCAACACGGCTTCCACGCCTTGCACGTTGAGGTAGGTTTCTTGTTGCCCGGCGAAAGACAGATCCGGCAGGTCTTCGGCGGTGGCGGAGGAGCGGACGGCGACGGGGAGAGAGGGAGTAGGGAGTAGGGAGTAGGGAGTAGGGAGGGCGAGGTAGGCGGTGCGGATGGCGTCGGCGATGGCGGGAGGAATGAGAGCGGCGGCGAAAAGGGTGCCGATTTGGGCCGAGGCGGTTTCCAGGGTGGCAGGTTGGGACGGATCGGCCAGGCGTAACGCGGCCAGGATGTGGGGTTGCAGGTCTTTTTCGGCGACGAATTGCCGGTAGGCCTCGGTGGTCACGTAGAAACCGTCGGGAACGGGCAGGCCCGCGCCGGCCAACCGGGCCAGCGACGCACCCTTGCCGCCGGCCCGCGCCAAGGTCGCCTGCGGATCAGACAGAGACAACACATAGTCCGTGTTCATTGCTTCACCTCCTCAAATAGCTCAACGAATTGAGCGGATTCAACGGAAGGGAATTCTGCCGACGGGCAACCACTGACCGCCGAGGCTTTCCGATCACAGAAATGGGGTTGCAGTCAAGCCCTCAATTGATACCGCAAAACCCTGAAGTCGCGCATGAACGGAATGTAACGAAAGACTCTGCGCCAACCCAGGCGCGGATCGTCGTGGTTGTAGTAGCGCCAGTCGGCGAGCAGGCGACCCACGCCCCACTTTTCCGGTGCACGGCTGTCGTTGGTGGCCCAGCGGACGCGCGCGGCGCGCGTTTGGCGGATGGCCGGGTGCATACGGTTGAAGCGCATCAACAACGCCGGCAGCATATCGAACATCAGCTCGGAGCCAGGGAAGCGGTCGCGCAGCGCCAGCAACAAGGATTTGAGTTCATCCTCGGCGATATAGGGGAACACACCCTCCGCCAGGAAGAAATACGGACCGGGTTGCTGCGCCACTTCGTCCATCCAGGCAAACTCCAACGCGGAGCAGGCCAGCGAGTGACAGCGGGCGTGCGGCGCGAAAAAGCGTTCCCGCAGCGCCATCACTTCCGGGAAATCCAGGTTGAACCACATCACCTGCCCGTTATCCACGCGCTCGAAGCGGGTGTCCAGGTCGCAGCCGATGTCCATCACCACCCCGTCGGGATGCTGTTCCAGGAATGCGCGCACGGCGCGGTCAAATTCGCGGACGCGCAGGCCGATGTTCAACTGCTGGTAGCGCTGCCGTTCCAGTTTGGAGAAGTCGTAGGCCAACTGCGCGACGATTTCCGCCGCTTTCGGATCGTGGATGAGCGCATCGGGGCGGCGGCTTTCAAAAGCCCGGTAGGCCAGCGGCAGCAGCAGCGTCTCGGAGATGTCGTTGAGCTGTTGGACACCGGTGTTGCCGGTCTCCATAACGCCGCCGGTTCTATGCGGATGGCGCGTTAGCTGCCAACCGGCGACCAACCCGGCGAGCGCGCCCAATCCAAACCAGGGCCACTGCGAGGGTTTGCGTGTCATCGTCTATTCCTTCGGCTTTTGGGTGCAGCCTTTGGCCATCATCTGGCGGCACATTTCTGCCGGATCGCGGCCTTCGGCCTGCATCCGCGCCATCATCTGCTGGCACATTTCTGCCGGGTCGCGGCCTTCGGCTTGCATCCGCGTCATCATCCGGCGCGGGAAGTCGGCCATCATTTTGTCCATCATCTGTCCCATTACTTTGGGTATCAAGCGCGTGGCCAGAGCCACGGCCAGTCCACCGACCACTGCACCCGCCAGTGCCGCGATCGCATATCCCCATGCCGTAGACTTGTTTTTCATCGGTTGTTCCTCCATTGGAGCTAAAGAGCGATCCATACGATAATGCAAAATGACCATCCCCTTGCCAAACAACGGAACCAGGTGGAACAGCCTTTGGAGTTTCCCCAGCCGGGGAATGGATTCTTTGACGGACGTGTAGTACCACATCTCCAGGCATTGGATGCCGGGCGCCCAGCCCTCCAGCGCGTCGTAGGAACGTAGCGACCAGCGCATCCGAAAATCGGCCTTGAGCCGCGCCAGATTGAGATTTTGCAGCCGCACGATCAGCGGCGAAGCCACGTCAAAGACGAGTTCCGCGCCGGGGAAGCGCGCGCGCAGCGCCAGCACCAGGCGGCGCATCTCCGCATCGGGGAAGTACATAAAGACGCCTTCGGCAATGAAGAGGAATGCTTTGCCGGGGTGGCCGTCCACAACATCCAGCCACGCCAGATCCAACGCGGACGCAGCGATCATCTTGTAGCGCGGCGTTTCGTCGAGCAGCTTGCGGCGCAATTCGATGACCGGCGGCAGGTCGAGGTCGTACCACGTCGCTTGGCCGTTATCTACACGGTCGAAGCGCGTATCCAGGCCACAGCCGATGTGGACGACGACGCCATCGGGGTGCGCCGCAAGGAACGCCTGCGCGAAGCGGTCGAACTGGCGCAAACGCACACAGGTCGCAGCCTGGTTTGTAGGGTTCAACTGATGGGTTGCAAAATCGTAGTCAATGCGGGCGACCAGCTCTTCCGCGCGCGGGTCGCGGATCAGCGCATCGGGATAGCGACTTTCCACGGCGTGCGAGTAGAGCGTCATCAACATTGTCTCCGAGACGGCGCTCAGCGCTTCGGGCGGAATTTTTGTGCTCATATCCGGCCCTCCCTTTTTCGGTTTGACGCACAGGTTCAGAAGAATTTGACCAGCTCCGCCGTGGAGATTTTCCCCATGTGCCGGCGCAATTGGTCGGCGGCAAACGGCCGCCCATGGGCGGGATAGACAACCCGCCCGCCGGCGTCCAGTAATTTTTGCCAGCTTTGATAGGCGGCGTCCATGTCCGTCATGAAAATGGTGCAATACTTCGTCCCCGCCCACAGGGGGAAACTTGCGGCGGCGTCCCCGCAGAAGACTTCGCCCGACCGCAGCACGACGGCAATATGATCTATGCTGTGTCCCGGTGTGTACAGAATTTTACCCTCTATGCCAATTTGTGATAGCCATTGCTCATCATCCCCGGCAATGAGCCGATCCTGTTCGCGCAGGGCAAAGGGCGGGAACGTCAGCGTCCAGTGCGGGTCCAGGCGCATTTTGATATCGGCAATGAAGCGCACGAACCGGTTGACGTAGCCCCCGCCCCGGCTTTTATCATTTGCTCCGGTGAGCAAGAGCGGCTGCGCCTGTTCATGAGCCAGGATGGTCAGGCTCGTGTCGCGGGTGATGTCGTTCAGAAATCCGGCGTGGTCGTCGTGGTGATGGGTGAGAAGCAAGTAGCGCACGGCGCGCAGTTCGATACCCGCGCGCGCCAGGTTACGCCGGTAGCGGGCATAATCCTGCGGGTAGCCGGTATCCACTTGCAGATAGCCGCCTTCACAGGGGACCAAATACACGTTGGATACGCTTAAGGGCATGGTAATGGGTTTCATGGATTTTCAAGCCCTCTTATGTTTACGGCGGAGCCACAAGCTCCCGGCTGCCAGCGAGGCGAACAGCGCGCTGGCAGCCCACACGCCGCGCCAATCCAGCGGGAGGATCGCAGCGCCTTCCGAAACGAGCGACATGGCGGGATCAATGTAGGCATAAAGCTGATCCAAAGCCGGGGTGGGCGTGCCGGACACGCGGGCTAGGGCGCGGAATTCGTCCGCCAACTGCTGCATCTCGTCGCGGGCCGCGTTGGCGTGATGCGCCATCACGGTTGTAGCCCACTCGGTCGCCAACATGCGTTGCAGCGTCATCACCAACAGTGGCTCCGGGACCAACGGCAGAAGGCGGTATTTGAACGGTGTGACTGGGATGTGCAAAGCGTGCAGCACACGGAAGCCCTCCTTGATCGCGCGCGCCAGCAGCACCAGCCCGTCGCGGGTGCGCGCCAGCCGATAGTTGTCGCCGCCCGCGAGGTAGAGGGCGTTGGCGATGGGGCTGACCACGGCGACGTGCGTTTTGAGCCAGGCGTCCATGTCGGTGCTCAGCGCGACCGGGAATCCGCCCGCCTGGAACACTGCTGCGATTTCGCGCAGCCGGGGGGTGATGTGCCCGTGCAACTCGCCCAGGGTGGTGGGCTGGATCAGGCCGGAGACGATGTTGTAACGCACGACGTGACCCTCGCGGGTGCCGCCCGCGCCGGGAAAGCCGAGCACGGTGCGCTCGCGGCCTACCGCATCGGCCAGCGCGGCGACGCCGGAAGCGTTATTGACCATCAGCAGCACGTTGGGCGTGGCGTGGTTGGTCGCCAGGATGGGCACAATCTCATCCAGTTGATTCCTGCGCACCAGCACCACGATCCAGTCGTAGCTGTCGTTTGGCGCCAGCGCGTCCACAATATGCACGGGTGCGGTGGTGCGTGCGCCGGTCGCGGCCTCTTCCAGTACGATGCCCTGAACACACAGGTCGGCCAGGCGGCGTCCCCGCGCCAGGATGGAAACGTCGTGGCCGGCTTCTTGACAACGGGCCGCGTAGAGGCTGCCCAAAACTCCCGCACCATAGAATAGAATATGCATGAAATCTCCTTCCCCAATTAAATGGAACCTGCGACAGCCAGGCCCGCCAGGAAGACCAGCAGTGCAGCCCACAGGCTGACCGGGCCGAACATCCCCGTCTGCTTGCGATACTCGGCGTATTCCGTCGGGAAGCGCCGACCAATGTCAAAGAGTTCTTCGATGATCGCCTCCGTCGCGTTCACCAGCCAAACGATCGGGACCATCAGCAATCCATCCCAAGTGCCGAACGCGAGCGCCAATCCGAAGGAAACCGAGACGATCCCGGTGTAAATCGGGTGCCGGGCGAAGTTGTAGATGCCGGTGATCAGTAAGCCTTCCTTCACGTTTTCCCCGCCGACGGTTTTCCGCCGTCGGACGGAAATGATGAGGACGGCGGCGCCGGCGGCGATCAATGCCAGGCCCACGATGAAAAATCCTGTTCGCGTTCCAGAATTGGCAAGAAAGGACGGCGTCGGGAACACTGTCGGATCGGATGGCAGCCCGGCCAGGAAATAACAGGCCAGGTTGTAGGCGATCACGCCAAGCAGGTTGACCGTGCGGTTTTCCAGCATCGCCTCGCTATCCTCACGGCGCTTGAGAAAATATCCGAATGCGCTGATCGAAAGACTCAACACCGCCAACAGAATAAAACGTACAATCCACATTTTTTCCTCCTTAGAGTTGGTAACGAAAAATCCTTATCGCCTTGGCGAGACACGGAATGAGACGTACTTGCCAGGCACGGCGTATGCGCGGCTCACGGTACTGGAAAGGGAACCGTTCATCAAGTAGACGGATGCCGCCTGTCCTGAGCGAAGCCGAAGGGTCGCCCCATCGTTCGAGGTCTTGAGGGTGTTTCAGGCCCCAGTGCAGGTGGGCGCCAATTCCGGTACGGCTGACCCTGGTGTTATGCCCCCAACGCATGAACGGCGAAAAAGCATCAAAGACCAGTTCCGCGCCGGGGAAACGGTCGCGCAGCGTCAACACCAGCGACTTGACCTGCGTTTCTTCAAAATACATAAAGACGCCCTCCGCTAAGAACAAGAAAGGGCGTCGAGCATGCACGCTCACCGTTTCCAGCCAGGCGCTCTCAAGCACTGAGCAAGCCAGGAAATGATGATGCTCCCCTTCGCCGCCCACTAGTGGGTCATTTGGCGCGTTTATCGCCATTTCTCAAGCGTAAACAATGGCGATTTTCGTGACGACCGACCCACTAGCTTTCGTCGGATCTCGATGACTTCTGGCAAATCCAGGTCGTACCACTCCACCCGGCTGTTGTCTGGCTGCTCAGAGCAGACACGTTCGAAGCGCGTATCAAGGCCGCAGCCGATGTGAACCACCACCGCATCCGGGTGGCGCGCCAGGAAATCCTGGGCGAAGCGGTCGAATTCGCGGCCTTTCAGGATCATAAGGGCACGGCTGAAATCATCGGTCAGGGCCAATGTCTTCTGCAAGGATTCCTGATCTAACTGGCGGACCAGCGCCTCGGCTCTCTCGTCTTTCACAAGGGCGTCGGGGCGTTGTGATTCCATGGCGCGGATGTAGAGGGTAATGAGCAAGGTACCAGCAACACCGTTCAGATTTTCATAAGGTGTCTCAGACATAGTATCCTCTTCAAAAGCTATTATTCCTTGCCTTGTGCTCTTTCTACCCGCTTGGCGACCGGCTTGAGCACCATATTGACCGTGATCTTGTCCACCAGCCCCGGCGCGATCACTCTCAGCCAGACGGCCAACCAGCCAGGCCCCATCAGCACTTCACGTTTGCGTCTGGTCGCGGCCTTGAGGGTGATGGTCGCACACTGATCGGCAGTCATCGTTTTCTCGTTATAGATGGCGCGACCCTGCGGGCCTCTTGGCGCGCCGTCCTTGTCCATCAGCCGCTCGTGGAACTCGGTTGCCACCCAGTAGGGACAGATCAGCGTCACACTGACGCCGGCTGAAGCCAGTTCCATGCGCAGCGAATCGGAGAAGCCGTGTACGGCATACTTGCTGGCGATGTAGTTGGTGTTGTAGGGAAGAGGAGATTTGCCACCCAGACTGGAGATGTTGACGATGCGCCCCTGCGTTTGCTTGAGGTATTTCACTGCATAGTAAGTGCAGTACACAGTGCCACAGAAATTGACATCCATCACCCGTTTGAATATGGTGAGATCGGGCAACTCTTCCAGCAGTCCGGTTGCGCCGATGCCGGCATTGTTGATCAGCACATCCAGACGGCCAAACTCGGCCACGGCGCGTTCGATCAGAGCCTTACATTGAGTCTCGTCGGTGACATCGGTGGGCACGGCGATGGCTTTGCCGCCGCGTTGACGGCACTCCTCCGCCAGCGCGTCGAGGCGCTGGGCGTCGCGGGCCGCCAGCGCGATCCACGCGCCTTGATCGGCCAGCCGCAGCGCCAGCGCCCGTCCAATCCCGGACGACGCGCCGGTGACGATGACAGCTTTGTCTTGATAGGATTTGTCGCGCATAGTGTATCCAGCCTTTCACGCCTCTTTGAGGCGATAGTGGGAAATTAGTGCGTCAAGAGTTGCGATACTGCCGCTTCTACCCCATTGGATTTGACCCACGCCAGAGCGCCGTCATCCCCTGCCAGGAACGCTTGCCCCAGCCCGGAGTGACGGAATTCTTTCAGGTCCTCCTCGAAAGGATGCCCCACGCGATAATCGTCGCTCACTTTGCCGTCGCGCATTACGAGGATGCGGTTGGTCTGGCGGGCGACGGACGGGTCGTGGGTGACGATGATGATGGTAGTGGTCAATTCGCCATTGAGCCGGCGCAGCAATGCGATCACGTCTGCGCCGCTTTGGGAATCGAGGTTGCCCGTCGGCTCGTCGGCGAGGATCAACGCTGGCTGATTCGCCAACGCGCGCGCAATCGCCACCCGCTGCCGCTGCCCGCCGGAAAGCTGGCTTGGCAGGTGGCCCATCCGGTCGGCGAGGCCCACCAGGCCCAGCAACTCCCGCGCGCGCTTGCGGCGCTTCCCTGCACTGGCGACCTGACCCATCAGCGGCGTTTCGACGTTTTCCAGCGCGTTGAGGGTGGGAATCAGGTTGTGCATCTGAAAGACGAAGCCTACCGTCTTCGCGCGGAAGCGATCCAGGTTGCGCACGCGGCGCAGCTCCTGCCCGTTGATGAACACCTGCCCCCGTGTAGGCCGATCCAGCGCGCCAAGCATGTTAAGCAGCGTGGACTTCCCCGACCCCGACGGCCCCATCACCGCCAAAAATTCGCCGCACGCCACCTGGAGGCTCACGCCATCCAGCGCGCGCACCTGATCGCCGTCGCCATAAATTTTCGTCAAATCGCGGGTTTCGATGAGAATTTCAGTCATAAGCCCCCCGGAAATCAGAAATGAGAAATCAGAAATGAGAAATGAGAAAATGGCGGATAATATTCGTAATTCGTAATTCGTAATTCGTTGATCCGCCGATCCACTGATCCGCTCACTCGTACCGCAGCGCCTCCACCGGCTGCAAGTTCGACGCGCGCCACGCGGGGTAGACGCCGCCGACGATGCCCAGGATGAACGCGGTGGCGAAGGCCTGGAGGAACAGGTCGGGGGTGTAGGTCAGGCGCATGAAGCCTGCCACTGCCGGGCTGAGGTTGATGAGGTAGCCCAGCGCGATCCCCACCACGGTTCCCACCACGCCGCCGAGCAAGCTCAGGACGACCGACTCGCGCACGATCATGCCCAGGATGCGCCCTTTGCTCCAACCGAGCGCGCGCAGCACCCCGATTTCGCGCGTGCGCTCAAAGACGCTCATCACCATCGTGTTCGCCATCCCCAGGCCGCCCACGACGAGCGCCATCAGCGCAATAGCCCACGTCATCGCTTTCATCATCTGCAAGTCGCTGAGGCCTTCGGCGAACTCGCTGGCGCGGGAGAGAGTTACATCCGGGAAGCGCGCCTCGATGTCGCGCTGGATGGCGTCGGCCTGATCGAGGTCTTGCACCCAGACCGCCACGAAACTGACTTTGTGTGCCTGCCCAAAGAGCTTTTGCGCGTCGCGCAGGCTGATGACGCAGCCGCCATCCTGAAACGGCACGCCCGTTTCGTAGATGCCCACGATTTTGAACGCCTGCCCGAACAGGCGCATGGTCTGTCCCACCTCTTTATCCAGGTTCTCCGCCGCTACCCGCCCAAGTAGCATCTGCCGGTTGGTGGCGAGCTCGCCTCCCTCAATCACCGTGAAGCCGCGAATGCCCATGCTGCGCGGCTGGTAGCCAAAGATAATGAAGAAAGGTAAGTTTTCCATCGTCGTGTAGCCCATGAAAAGCCCCTCGGCGGCCTGGACGCCGGGCAAAGCCGCGATGCGCCGCACCGTTCCTTCATCC
Source organism: Chloroflexota bacterium (assembly GCA_029555965.1). GTDB lineage: Bacteria > Chloroflexota > Anaerolineae > B4-G1 > SLSP01 > JAKQHY01. The sequence continues at coordinate 20,254 of JAKQHY010000218.1, forward strand.
ACGCGGCTGACATCGGCCGAGGAGTCGCGCTGTCCGCCGACGAGCTGCGCGTCCACCCCCACCGCAATCCCGGTGACAGCGTCCATCATCCCCGTGCCCATCGCGCCGAGCAGGATCATCGCCATCATCGCAATGCCGATGCCGATGACGGTGAGGAGTGTGCGAACCGGCTGGCGCATGATGTTGCGGAACGCAGAAGAGCGCGTGTGATGCGTTGCGGACGTCCGCGCGCCTTCGTAACGCATCGCTTCGGCAGGTTGCAGACGCGACGCACGCCACGCGGGCAGTCCGCCGCCGATCAGCCCCAGACCCAAAGCCACAGCGCCCCCTTGGGCGAGGAGCAAAGGAGAAAGGGTCACGCTGATGAACGTGCCGTATGCCGGGGTGCTTTCCAGACCGCGCATCCCCAACAACCCCAAAAGGATACCGAGGCCGCCGCCGATGAGGCTCAACACAAAGGATTCGCCCAAGATCATCCGCAGCACGCGGCCCGGTCGCCAACCCACCGCGCGCAGCACGCCGATTTCGCGCGTGCGCTCGAAAACACTCATCAACATCGTGTTCATCACGCCCACGCCGCCAATGAGAACGGCGACAAACGACACCACCCAGGTGAAAACGGAGACATATTTCAGCATATCCTGCTGGTCTGCGAAATCAGCGGAACGTGACACGGTGAGATCATCGAAGCGCCGCTCGATGCGCGCACGCAACTGATCTTGATCGGCCTCCGGGCGCAGTTTGAGCAAGAAGGCGTTGACTTGATGCGGCTTGTTGGCGACTTGTTGCGCGTCTTCCAGCAAAACGACGGCGGCCCCGTCCTCGAAAGGTTCGCCCGTCTCATAAATGCCGACGATGCGGTAAGTGGTGACGCCGATCCGGAACGAGTCGCCCACGTGCTTATCGAGGTCATCTGCCGCGCTGCGTCCCAGAAGGAGCGGCCGCCCCACCCGCCTGCCTCCGCGCTGGCCAAGGGTCGTGCCGTCTACAATCTTGAAATGCTCCATGGCAAAGCTGTCAGGGTCGTAGCCGTAGACGATGAAAAAGGAAGAATTGTCCGTCGCAGCGTAGGTGTAAACCATCTCCGCAATTTGCGCTATATCGGAGAAGCCCGCCAGCACGGGGCGCACATCCTGATTGACCGCGCTGAACGCAATGTCCAGCGCGTCCTCTTGCACCACCAGCAAATCGGCGCCGCTGCCGCCGGCGATGGCGCGATAGCCCTGGATGAAGCCCTCCGCCAGCGCGCCCAACGCCACAACGGCGGCCACGCCAATCGCAATGCCCAGCGTGGTCAGCAAGGTGCGGATTTTACGTCCCAGCAAGTTCTTGAGAAGCATCGTACTCGGTCGCTCCTGTGAAAATAACCTCAACGGATTGAACGGATTAAACGGAAATTGTCCGTTAGATTCCGTTGAATCCGTTGAGAAATTTTTGTCCTTGGGTTACGGCTGGACTGTGATGTCCACAAACGCTGTCATGCCCCACCGCAAGTCGGGTTCGGGGGTGTCCAGCTCGATGACGACGGTGTAATTGACGCCCCCGCCCCCGGTTTCCGCCATCGGCGCAATGCGCGTCACGCGCCCGTTGAAGAGGCGGTCGGGGAAGGCGTCACAGCTCAGCACTGCCGCCTGTCCCTCCATGATTCGGGCGACGTCAATCTCGTCGAGGTCGGTGGTCTCCACGCGCAGCGTGGTCAAGTCGCCGAGCGTGATCAGCGGCATCCCCGGCGCGACGAATTCGCCGAGCCGCACATCCACCTGGCCGACTACGCCCGCGATGGGCGCGCGGACTTCGGTGCGCGTCAGCGCGACTTTCGCTGCGTCGAGCTGCGCCTGCGCCTGCGTCACCGCCGCCTCGGCTACGGCAACGACTTCGGGCGCGACGTCGGCTTTGAGTTGGGCCAGTTGCGCCGCTGCCACCTCGCGCTGCGCTGTCGCCACGGCGACGGCCGCGTCCGCGATGTGCACCTGTGCGTACCGCCCGCTTTGCAGCGCCTTGAGTTGCGCCTGCGCCGCCGCTAGTTGCGTGTCCGCGGCATTGAGCGCGAAGCGCGCCTGCTCCTCGTATGTGCCCAACAGCGGGCAGACTTCCCGGCCCTCCACCGTGACACATTTCATCGTGTCGTCGTGATGCTGACGGGCCACCAGTTGCTCGGCCTGCGCGGCGGCGATGGCAGCTTCGGCGGCGGCGATTTGCGCATCCCACGAGCCATCCCACAACTGCGCGCGTTGCGCCAGGGCCTGCGAGATGACCGCGGTGGCAGCGGTGATTTGGGTTTCCGCCACCGCGATGGCCTCCGCGTTTGGTTTGAGCTGGACTTGGGCCACCTGCGCTTTGGCGGCCTGCACGGCGGCCTCGGCCTGCTGGATTGCCAGCCGCGCGTCGGCGTCGTCGAAGCGCACCAGCACGTCGCCCGCCGCCACCTCGTCGCCAACCTCGACCTGGACGGCGACGACCATGCCGCCCGTCTGCGCGCCTGCCGTCGTCCACATCGCCGGCATCACCTTTCCCGTGACCGAGACGTTGGTCGTGAGGTCTTCCCCGGCTACCGGCGTCGGCGTCGGGGTCGGCGTCGGTGTGCAGCCCACCAGAATCAGCATGATAACCAGCATAGACGTGAAGAGTGCTCGTTTCATCATCCATCCCTCCGAAATTTCTCAACGGATTGAACGGATTAAACGGAAAGATGTCCGTTAAATTCCGTTGAATCCGTTGAGAAAGTTTTTTTTCATCCAACCGCTGCTGAACCGCAGGTTAATGGGTAATTCTTCTGAAAATAGTTTGATAGTCGTCGGTCAGATAGTCACATGATCAAAAAACTTTGCATTTGAATGGCGTAATGGGAATGTGCCGGGTATGGAGCACGCGAATTTCAATTCATGCCGGCCCAACCGGTTTGCGGAAGTTGAGCGTGTAATTCCACCAGTTGCCATAGCGCGCGGCGACCTCAAAACCGGCAGCCGTGGCCCAAGCAATGGTGGTGGCGCGGCGGGGATAGTCGGGATCGAGGAATTCCTCGGTCATTGAGACGACGCCGCCCGGCTTGAGCACGCGGTAGACCTCGCGCAGCGCCCGCACGGGGTCGGGGATTTCGGGCAGCACGGTGACGAGGTAGGCGCGATCCACGCTGGCGTCCGGCAGCGGTAGTTCGTAGGCGCTGGCGACGTGGGTTTCCACGTTGGTGATGCCGGCAGCCTTGACCCGCGCCTCCACCTGGGCGATCATCCCCGGCTGGATGTCCACGGCGATCAGCCGGCCTGTCGGCCCCACCTGCCGCGCCGCATCCACGGTGAACGCGCCCGGTCCAGGGCCAAGCTCCAGCACCGTCTCGCCCGCGCGCAGCCCCGCCCGGTCGAGCGCGTGGCGCACATCCCAACGGCGGAGAGGATTGTCCACAATCCAACTCCACGAAGTGGGGCATGGCTCGCCACGCCCCTTTTTCAACTGAAGAATGAGCTTGAGCAATACGAGCCAGAAGAACAGCAGCCCGCCCACGATTAACAGCGTCGTCCATAGAATGTTTTGCTTTTTCATCGTTCCTCCATGAAAGGTCTGATAGGTGTTAGTCAGATAGTCGGGTCGTTATTTCAGCGGTGAGATTGGCCGAGTTCTGCTTCAGCGCTTATCTTTCCGCGCTGAAGCGTAGCCAAACCAACCGCTGCCGGGCAGTGACCAGGCGTATTCGGTGTAACCAAGTGCGGTCAACTGTTCACCCAAATCAACCAATGGCACAAAATGCAGGGCGAATTTTTGTTTTAACCACCGCTTGAGGCTGGCGCGGGGATCGTCTGGGCCTTCGGCGAAGGTGCTGGTCGCCAACACCGCGCCCGGCGCGCTGACGCGGGCGATTTCGCGCAAGGCCTGGGGCAGATCGGGGAACTGGTGGAAGCCGCCGGAGCAGTTGACTTTGTGCAGCGCCTCATCGGCGAAGGGCAAATGGTGCGCGTCGCCGTGGATCAGCATCACGTTGTCCAGTCCCCAACACTTGACGTGATACACGGCCCGCCGGAGCATCGCCAGCGAGTAGTCCAACCCGATGACCAACCCCTCCGCCCCGGCGCGCTTAGCCCATTCCACCGTGAAGTTGCCTTGCCCACACGCCAGGTCCAGCAGCACGTCGCCGGCCTGCACCCGGAGCGTTTGCTGCGCCTCCGCCGCTTCGACGGCGAAATCCGGCGAATTGAACGCGCGGGTGAGTGTTTGGCGGAAGCGGTCATAGGCCCAGGCGGTGAAGGGGGTATCGAGCGCCTGCTGTGTGAAGGTCTTGTCCGGCGGCGCCTCCAACAGATAGAGAATCCCGTCGCGGTAGGGATAGACGCGCCCCGTCACAGGGCAGCACAACCCTGATCCATCGGCCAACACTTCCGGCGCTTGTTCCGGCGAGGTGGGCAGGCGCAGCTTCGGCGCCGCCTGCGCCAAGAGCCGCCGCGCCTGTGCTTCTGGTATGGCGTCCGGTTTCAGTACCGCCTGCTGCGATTGTTTCCAGGCCCAATAAGCGCTGACCGCGCTCAGGCTCAACAGCAATGCCCCAATCTTTCTGGATTTCTTCTTTGCCATCATTTCCCCCTTCAATGAGTTTTTTGAATCTACTGATATTCTACTATATTGTGAAATTTTAGTCAATACAGAAACTTGATAAATTTACGCGCAATATTAGCCGTTTTGAATTAAACACAATGTAGCGGCTCAGGCAGGTATTTTTTACCGCTGAGGTCGCTAAGGCCGCAGAGAAAATATAAAAAATCTCCGCACGCTTTGCGAACTCTGCGGTGAGATTCTGTCCTTGGGTGAGCAGTTACAACGATATGGGCTGTTAGGGGGCGCCCGGAATGATTTCCCAAATAGCGCTGTGGCCGGTCTCTAACCGCACCACTATGGGTGCAGGGGAGACCGACCACAGCGAGAAGTTTATATTTCAAGACTTACGCAAACCAGTGCAAGTTTACTGTAGAGTACGCAGAGGTAGCAGAGATTTTTATAGGGTCTCAGCGCCCTCAGCGTGCTCTGCGGTGCAAAAAGAACTGTCCTTGCGTAAGTCCTATATTTTTTATAGGCGCTTAGGTCACGTCATACGTCAGCATGATGAGCCGCTCAAATAATCCACCCGGAAGCAGGCGTTTCAGCAATACGGCGAACTGTTGGATAAAAGGCCCGACAAGGTAGCGAACTTTCGGGCGCGGCGTTGCTACGATCCGCCGCACGACGCGGGCGACGGCTTCCGGTGGCGCGCCGGTGAGATCGCTTGCCTCGACTTGCGCTACCAGACGCTGGTAGACTTCACGATAAGCGGGGTTTTCAAGCGCGCCGCGCGCTTTGCGCCGGCTCACGCTGAACTCCGTGCGTACGTCTCCCGGCTCCACCAGCACCACGTGCAGGCCAAAGCGTTTGACCTCCATGCGCATCGCTTCACTCATTCCTTCGAGCGCGTACTTGGTGGCGCTGTACAATCCCCGATAGGGTAGGGCGATTTGTCCGCCTATGGAACTAATGTTAATGATGAGGCCGCTTCTTTGCGCCCGCATGGAGGGCAGCACAGCGTGACATACCCGCATCACGCCAAAGAAGTTGGTCTCGAATATGGCTTGCGCTTCTGCAATGGCGGTATCTTCGACCGCGCCGGTGCAGCCGAAACCGGCGTTATTCACCACCACGTCAATGCGCCCCTCACGATCCAGAATGGTCTTGACCGCTGCCTGAACTGTCGCTGCGTCGTTCACATCCATGGGAAGCATGGTGAAAGCATCGGTCACGCCGCGTAGGGTGCGGCTTGTGCCATACACGCGATGACCTTGCTGCGCCAGTTCCAGAGCGCACGCGCGCCCGATCCCCGCCGAAGCTCCCGTTATCAGAATGACCTTTGGATTTTTCGTTATCATTGGCTCACCTTTCAAGTATGATCTATGCCCTCAATTGTACCGACTCCCTTGAAAATAGCCACAGAGATCACAGAGTTCACAGAGAAAACCCTTTGTGTCCTTCGTGTCCTTTGTGGTGAAAATTTTCATCCAACCGCTGGTGAACCGCCGGTTAATGATGAATTCCTCTGAAAATAGTCCAAAGTCTCAAGTCCAAAGTCCAAAGTCTTGAGAATCCGTTAAATTCCGTTGAATCCGTTGAGAAACTTCGACCTGTGCAATTGGGAGAAATTTATCAGCAGATTAAGTGGAGCTGGAGGATGAGGTTGCGATTGATCAGGCCAAACACACGATTGATGGCAAAGTGACCGCCGACGGCCGCCCATAGACTGGCGCGCGCATAATACAGATAACTCAGCCAGGATAGTTTTGAGGTCCGCGCCGATTTTTCTCTTCCTATTCGGCAGATACGTCTACCCGCTTCACTCGCCGAGTTGGATCGTCGCCCAGGTCTCCGGGGCAAATTTGAGCCGCAGCGGGGCGCTCTGCCCCTGCCCGGCGTCGCCTTGCAACAGACTGGTCTTGCGGCAATCGTCAGCCAGATCGGCCGGCCACCAGGCCGCCTTAAGTTTGGCGGCGCGAGGTGGTAACAGATAGGCCAGCGCCAGCGAAAAAGGCTCGTCCGGTATAGCGATCTGGTACTCGACTGCCCCCGTCGTGGTTGCCGTGCCGAGGGTTGCCAGCCAGCGATTTTCTGCCAGGAATGTCTGGCGTTGCTGCTCCGCTGCCGTGGGGTCTGTGGGCAGTTCGTTGAGCGCCCAGTCGAAGGTTTGCGTCGCTTCCCATTGCGCGGCGTCGCGCTGAAAAATGGCCGTCCCCAGGGAGGCGGACGAATGGAGGATGAAGACCTGGTCGCCGCGCGCCAGGCAAACTGCGGACACGACGTCCTGCGGCGCGTCGAAGTTCCCCCGCACTGCCAGGTACAGATAGTCGTCGCTGCGCAGCAGCCACAGTTCGCCGCCGTCGGTGAATTCCTGACGCAGTGCACCATCCCACTCGCCGGGAGCAAGCCGCCCATCCAGCGCCGGCGGATCCCCCGGCGGTATGGAGAGGGCGCGGGAGGCGGCGTCCATGCTGAGGGTTGGCAGGAATGCGGTCTCGACCCAGTACAGGTCGGGGAAACGCTTCCCGGCGCCGCGATTGCTGGCGAAGAACAGGTAGCGGCCGTCTGGCGAGAGGGTGGGGGTGCTTTCCTCAGCAGTTGAATTGATCGGCTGGCCGAGATTTTGCGGCGCGCCCCATTGTCCCGCGCTATCCCGAAAGGCCACGTACAGGTCGCCGGTTTTGCCGTTGGGCGTCAGATTATCGGGCCGTCCCGCCGAATAGAAGAGGATAAAGCGCTCATCGGGAGACACAAATGGTTCGACATCTACGATGGCATCGCTATTGACGAGCGCGTCCTGTTTTTCCGGCATCTGGTACGCGCCATTGGCGAACGCCGCGCGATATAGTCCCAGGCCGCCCAGGGTGGGATAGTCGGCCACGTAATACAACGCGCCGTCGCGGGTGAGCGTCGGACTCGACTCGTCCCCTGCCGATTCCAGCGGTAAGACCAGCCGGGTGGGGGGCGACCAATCATCGCCGGCGCGTTCCATAAACCAGAGGCGATAGGGACCGTCCGACGTTGCCTCCCCCGCCAGCGGGCGTCGAGACGAGAAGAGCAGCTTTTGCCCATCCGCGCTGATGAACGGGTTCACGTCGTCGTACTCGCCGGAAAATGGCGCCGGCTCAGGCGTCGTCCAGCCCGCCCCGGTCTGCCGGCTGACCATGAGGGTCGCCTTGCCGGACTCCAGGCGGGTGAAGTAGAGTTCCTGCAAGTTGGGGTGTAGCGCCAGGGAGAGTTCAATCGCTTCGGCAGAGACCGTATCGGCGCGAAACAGAGCCGGCTCAGCGCCCGGCGGCGTCTCGCCCAGGTACGTCGTGGGGATTGGCGCGGTCGGCGCAGCGGCTTCCGGCGCGACGGTGGGCTTGACCGTCGTTGCCATGGGGACGACGGTTGGCGTCGGGGTCCCGGAGGGTGGGGTGGACGTACACGCCACCAAACCGGCGACGAACAGCAATATCAGACAACGTTTGTGCATCATGGGTTGGCCTCGCTTTGAAAGATAGTCAGGCTCGTAGTAGACGCTCTATCGCCCATACGTGTGGCGCTGAAGCGTCTACTATGCACTCGCCTGTATCTTTCAGCATAGGGCAAAACCAGGCCGGAGGCACTAGGCAGTTGGGGAGTTTTGCTCACCGATATGCAGGGGCGCGCGTTCACCCTTGTGGCGTGAACGCCTGCGGCGTCATCTTGCCATTGAACTCCAGCAACTCACCGGTGACGGTGAAGAGAATGCGCTCGCAGATGTTGGAAACGCGGTCGGCGGCGCGTTCGAGGTTGTGCGCGGCCCACAACAGGTAGTTGGCCTGCTCCAGGCACGTCGGATCGGCCAGGATGTAGGTGATCAACTCCCGGTAGACCTGGTTGTACAGGGCGTCCACCTCGTCGTCCAGCGCGGGGAGGGCGCGCGCGGTGTCCACGTCCCGGCGCACAAAGGCATCCAGGGATCGCCGCAGCATCGCCAACGCTTTCTCCGCCATCAAGGGGATGTCAATCAGCGGCTTGAGCAGCGGCCCTTCTCCGATCAGCAGGTTGATTTTGGCGATCCCTTTGGCATAGTCGCCGATGCGCTCCAACTCCGTGGCGATTTCCAAGATGGCGGCCAGCTCCCGCAAGTCGCGCGCCACCGGCTGCTGCAAGGCGATCAACGTCAGCGTCGCTTCTTCGATTGCGTAGCGCCGCGCGTTGATGTCCGCATCGTGTTCAATCAGCCAGCGGGACTTGTCGAGGTCCCGGCGCTTGAGCGCTTCGACGGACAGCAGCAGCGCCTCTTCGACCATGCTGCCCAACAATAACACCTGATCCTCCAGGTGATGCAATTCACGTTCAAATGTCTCGCGTGGTTTAGTCATAAAACCATTCTCCCCTAAAAATACAAGACTGTTTCACGCAAAGGCGCAAAGACGCAAAGAAAAAAAGTTTGGCGGGCTTGGCGCCTTGGCGTGAGCCGTTCATTCCACCGCTGGTGAACCCCGGTTAATGTTTCACGCCTGGAATGTCAATTCAGCGACCGGCTGGGGCGTCCAGCGCGTGAGATACGGCAACACTTGCTCCCGGATCGCATCCCGTACCTGACGAAAGATTTGCATCCTGGCTGCGTCGCCGCCCTCGGCGGCCGCCGGGTCGGGGAAGCCGAGGTGAACCCGTTGACCCTGGCCTAACCACGTCGGGCAAGGCTGCGCGGCGTGGTCGCAGACCGTCACCACCAGGTCGAAATCCAACCCCACAAAGCCGTCCAGGGATTTGCTCCATTGCTCGGAAGCGTCAATGCCCAGTTCGGCCAACGCCTGCACCGCCAGCGGGTGAACGTGGCCGGCCGGCTTTGTGCCGGCAGAAAAGGCCGCCCAAACCTCCCCCAGGAAGTGGTTCACCAGCGCCTCCGCCATCTGGCTCCGCGCTGAATTGCCCGTACAGAGAAAGAGAACCCGTTTTTTGTGCATCGTTGTGCTCCTTGTGGGGAAATGGGAAATGGGAAATGAGTAATGGGAAATGGGAAATGAGTCCAATGGTTTATTACTCGTTACTCATTACTCATTACTTTTTACCCGAACCGTCCCGTAATATAATCTTCCGTCCGCTTGTCTTCCGGATTGGTGAAGATTTTCTTGGTCTTGTCGAATTCCACCAGGATGCCGGTGCGGCTTTCGTCGGTGTAGAAGAAGGCGGTGTAGTCCGAGACGCGCGCGGCCTGCTGCATGTTGTGCGTCACGATGACGATGGTGTATTTCTGGCGCAGCTCGCGGATCAAGTCTTCGATGCGCAGCGTGGCGATGGGGTCGAGGGCGGAGGCCGGCTCGTCCATCAAGATGACTTCCGGCGCGACGGCCAGGGCGCGCGCGATGCACAACCGCTGCTGCTGCCCGCCGGACAGCGCCATGCCGGACTTGCCCAGGTCGTCCTTCACCTCGTCCCACAACGCCGCATCGCGCAGACTGCGCTCCACGATCTCGCCGAGTTTCGCCTTGTCGCGCAGGCCATTCATCCGGGGGCCGTAAGCCACGTTGTCGAAAATGGATTTGGGGAAGGGGTTGGGGCGCTGAAACACCATCCCCACCTGCCGCCGCAAGGCTACCACGTCCATGTCGAAAATGTTGGCGCCATCCAGCCACACTTTCCCCTCAGTGCGCACCGCCGGGATGAGATCGTTCATCCGATTGAACGTGCGCAGGAAGGTGCTTTTGCCGCACCCCGACGGCCCAATGATCGCCGTCACCTGCCGCGCCGGAATCTCGACGGCGATCCGGTCCAATGCCTTAAACTGGCCGTAATAGAGACTGAAATCTTGCACTGCTAACATCGTTGCGGTCATACCTTATATTACCTCAATGGCTTTGAAAATAGTCTGATAGTCGTCAGTCTGGTGGTCGGATAGTCAAAGTCTTAGCGTCCTGGCGCCTTTGCGTGAAATCTTCTCTCTGCTGTAATGTTAGCTTTTGCCCTGCATCCGGCGGGTGAGGCGGTTGGAGAGGGCGTTGATCGTCAGATTGATCCCGACGATCGTCACGACCAGCACCATCGCCGTGCCCATCGCGGGGGCGGGCGCGTTGGCGTCCATCAACAGGGAGTACAGGTGCAGCACCATCGTCCGCCCCTGATCCATCACGGATTCTGGCAGGTGGATGCTGCCGCCCAACGTCACGTAGAACACCGCCGTCTCGCTGACAATGCGCCCCACGCTCAGGATGACGCCGGTGACGATGCCGGGCATGGCGGTGGGGAGCACTACCTGCCAGTTTGTCTGCCACTTCGTCGCGCCGAGCGCCAGGCTGCCCTCGCGGTAGGCGCGCGGCACGGTGAGCAGCGCCTCTTCGGTGGTGCGGATGATGACCGGCAGGATCAGGCAGGCACCCGCCAGCGCGCCGGAGAGCATCGAGAGGCCCAGGCGCATGACGGTGACGAACAGGGCGAAGCCGAACAGCCCGAAGATGATCGAGGGCACCCCGGCCAGCGTCTCCACCGCAAAGCGGATGATTTCTACGACTTTTTTCAGCCCCGCGCTCTGGCTGCCCATCTCCCCAGCGTATTCTACCAGGTAGATCGCTGCGCCCACGCCCAACGGCGTCGCAATTGCCAGCGTCAGGAGGACCATGTAGAAGGTGGTGATGATCGTGGTCGAAATGCCGCCCTTGCCGCCCATGCCCGGCAGCGGTTTGGCGGTCAGGAAGCGGACGACGGCTTTCAGGCTGGCCCAAAATCCCTGCGCCCACATCGGCCCATCGCCGGTCGCCAGCCCCCGCTGCATCAGGCGGTCTTTGCTCATCACCCACGCCTCGAAACTCTCCGAGGTGCCGGAACCACTCTCACGCCCCACCACCACGATGGGCAAATCCGGCCCGCCCACATTGGCCCAGTTGGCGATGTAGCCGTTGTAGATGTCGCGCAATTGATTGTACGTCAGCCCGGATACGGGTAAAGCGCCATTTACGACGACGGCGATGCCATCGTAGCCAATGGCAAACGCTCGCAAATCCTGGTAGCGACGCAGCTCGACTTCTTTGAGGTCGCGGGAACTCATCCCAATGTCCACACTGCCTTTGCCGACGGCCTTGATGCCCGCGGTTGAATCCCCGCCTTCGACCGTCACCGGCAGGCCCGGGTAATACTGGGCGAAGGCCGTCGCCAGTTGCTCGGCCAACGGCTCGACGGTGGTGGAGCCGGCCATTTTCAGCTCCCCGCTCAGCGTGGTGGCTGGCGGTTGATATTCCGGGGCGTTTGCCAAAGCCACGTAACCGGCTTCGGCCACGAGACGTTGTCCATCAGCGCTTCGCACGAAGTCGAGCCACGCCTGCGTTGCCGGAGTTGGTTCGCCCAGCGTGACCATGTACAGCGTGCGGCGCAGGGGATACGTGTCCGCCGTGACGTGGGCGACGGTCGGCGCGACGGCGTTGAGCGCCACCGGGCGCGTCGTCTCGTCCAGGTAGGCCAGCGACAGATACCCGATCGCGCCGGGCGTTTCCGCCACCTTTTCCCGCAAGGCTTCGTTGGAGTCCGCCAGGGTGACGGCCTCCAGTACGTTCTCCGGGCCGACGAAGAATTGGACGCTCTGGAACAACAAGTAGCCGATGACAAAGAACAGGACGACAATCACGACGCCCCCGGTCAGCCACAGTCCGCCAAAGGCCAGCCGTTCGACCCAATGGCGCTGCCGCAACTGCGTATCCACGGCCACCCGCGCTTTTTGCACTACCGCTTCGTTTGCCATCGCCATCCTACGCTCCTTTCCGCGCCCATTGTCGGACGATGATCCGCGCCAGACTGTTCACCACCATAATCATCACGAACAGCACGACGCCGGTGGCAAACAGCGCGCTGCGGTGCGTCCCGGCGGCGTAATTCAAGCCCATCACGATGTTGCCGGTGAGCGTGCGCCCCCGCGCCAGGAACAACGTCAGCGGATTGGCCGTCAACGGCACGGGGAACTCGGTGGAGTTGCCGATGACCATCACCATCGCCATCGTCTCACCCAACGCGCGCCCGATCCCCAGGATGACGGCAGCGACGATGCCGGAACGCGCCGCCGGAATGATCACGTTGACAATGGTCTGCCAGCGGGTGGTGCCCAACGCCAGCGAGCCTTCGCGATAAGCGGGCGGCACCGCCCGGATCGCATCTTCGGCGATGTTGATGATGGTGGGCAGGATCATCACCGCCAGCACGATGGCCGAAGCCAGGAACCCGAAGCCCTGATTGCCCGGCACTTTGAACAGGTCGCGGAGCAGCGGCGCCAGCCAGACCATCCCCACCAGCCCGTAGACCACCGACGGAATCCCGGCCAGCAGTTCCACCGCCGGCCGCACGATCTTGTGGATGGCGTCCGGCGCGATTTCGGCCAGGAACACCGCGCAGCCCACGCCCAACGGCGCGCCGAGGCCGATCGCGCCCAGGGTTACAATGACCGATGCGTAGATCATCCCGCCGATGCCGTACTCACTGTTTGCCGGGTCGTCCGGCAGCGGATGCCACACCGGATTAAAAATAAAGCCTATGAGGCCAATTTCCCGAAACGCCGGCAGCGCCTCCATAAAAGTGAACACCGCGATCAGCAGCACAATGACCACCGACGCCCCCGCCATCCCCAGCAACAAATACCGAATCGTCCGATCTACCGCGTAAGTCAGTTTCATAATGCCTCGCTTGCGAGTGAGGAGTTGCGAGTGAGGAGTGAGGAGTTAGGAAATCCATATACCTTGCCTGACTCCTAACTCCTAGCTCCTAATTCCTAATTCCTAACTCCTACTTGACTGCAATGTAGCCCTGGTCTTTGACAATCGCCTGACCTTCGGCGCCCAGAATCCAGTCCAACCAGGCCTTGACTACGCCGGTTGGCTCGCCCTTCGTGACCATATTCAGGGGGCGGACGATGGGGTACGTGCCGTTCAGCGCGTTGGCTTCGGTGGCTGCGACATCGTCAACTGTTACTGCCACGATAGAGTCATCCAGATACCCAAAGGACAGGTACGCGATGGAGTTGGGGGTGCTGGCGAGGGTGGTGCGCACCTTGCCGTTGGAGTCCTGGAAGATGGCCTTGTCGGTGATCTTCACGTCTTTGCCCATCACCATTTCTTCAAACGCGCCGCGCGTCCCGGAGCCTTCCTCGCGCGAGACCACGGTGATCGGCTGATCGGCGCCGCCTACCTCGCTCCAGTTGGTGATTTGCCCGGCGAAAATGAGCTGCACTTGTTCCTTCGTCAGGCCATCCACCGGCACCTCCGGGTGGACGACCACCGCAATGCCATCCCGCGCGATCTCGAAGATCACCATGTCGGGGTAGGTCGTCAGCTCTTCGGCCTTCACCTCGCGCGAGGCCGCGCCGATTTGGGCCGTGCCATCGCCGGCCGCCTTGACGCCCGCGCTCGACCCGCCGCCGGCCACGTCAATCTTCACGTCCGGGTGGGCCGCCACAAACTGCTCCGCCAGCTTTTCCGCCAACGGTTGCACCGTCGTCGAACCGGCGACGCTGATGTGATTGCCATCAGCTGGGACGGCGGTGGCTTCCGGTGCCTGGGTCGGGTCCGCGGCCTTGGTTGGCTCTGGCGCCTTAGTGTCGGCCACGGCCTGCGTGGGGGCGGCCGTGGGGGCGGTGGTCGGCGCGCTGCCGCCACACGCGGTCACTAACATTGCTACTAATACTAATACTGCTAATCCTATACGACGCATTTCAACTCCTCCTGAGTGTGGTTTTTCGATTCACCTGCATCGTACCACGCCTAGGTTAAGGGTATTTCAACGGATTGTTAACGTCTGGTTAAGAGAACGCAAGCGTTTGTTTAAGGCGAGATTTAACAGGACGTTAACCGCGCGCATATCTGGAGTTAACCTGAGGGGGGTATCATGAACTCAAAAACGCTCCAATGCGTGAAAACCAAGTTGTTCTGAAGGAGAATTATGCACATTCTAGTCACTAACGATGATGGAATTATGGCGCCGGGGTTGCTCGCCCTGGCTCAGGCGATGCGCGACCTGGGGAAAGTCAGCATCCTGGCCCCCGACCGCAACTGGTCGGCATCCGGGCACGTCAAGACGCTGGATCGCCCGCTGCGCGTCAAGGAGGTCATTCTGAATGACGGTTCGACGGCGTTGACCAGCGATGGAGCGCCTTCGGACTGCGTCTCGTTAGCCTTATTGGGGCTGCTGCCGGAGAAGGTGGATTTGGTCGTGTCGGGGATCAATCCGAACGCCAACGTTGGTCACGACGTGACCTATTCTGGCACGGTGACGGCGGCGATGGAAGCCGTCATTGGGGGGCTACCGGGCGTGGCCGTCTCGCTGGATTCGCCGGAGAACCACCTGGGGCTGATTGACTATCTCCCCGCCGCGACGATTGCCCGGCAAATCGTCCAGGCGCTCCTCAATAATGAAGAGCTGCCGCCGGATGTGTTGCTGAACGTCAATATCCCCTACCTGCCCCAGGATCAGATCAAGGGCATTCGCATCACCCGGCAGGGCACGCGCGTTTATCGCAGCCGTCTGGATAGCCGTGAGGACCCGCGCCACAAGCCTTACTACTGGATCGGCGGCGACGCCCCCATCGGCATCCCCGAAAAGGGCACCGACGTCGGCGCGTTGATGGAGGGATACGTCTCGGTCACGCCGTTGCAGCTTGACCTGACGGCGTACAATATTCTGCCCGTGTTGGGGACGTGGGGACTGTAATCCCACACAAAACCCGGCCCGAACACCAATGTGCTCGGACCGGGTTTCTACCCTTTATCTAACCTGCGGTCAGGTTGCTCGCGGCCACAGATGACGGCGAAACGTCCGCCTGCGTGCGCCGCCGCCGCTGTCGAGCGTCCACCAATCCAGGCGATAGCCGGTGGTTTGAGCCGCGGTCAGCGCCGTGATTGCACCAAGCAAGAGGATCAGCAGGCGATACCTGCACCACTGTCCCACAGCTGACCTATGGTGTGACCCTGACGCCAGATGCCGACAGTACAGTCGGAAATTCCGGCCAGACCGTCACATACACCCTGCAAGTGCATAATGCCGGCAAGGCGCTCGATACCTATACCGTGACGCTTGGCGCTCACCCCTGGGAAGCAGCCCCCGCCAGCGCGAACATTGAAAATTAAGATTGCTCACAGGGAGGGATCAAGCAAAAACGCCTGGCTACATCAGCCGGGCGTCTTTTTTCTTGCCAGGAGGCATTCACCTATGTAAGGGAGCAGGGTGTTTCACCTCTTGGTAGATGGCGAGGATTGGATTTGAACCAACGGCCTAGGGCTTATGAGTTCTCCACGAAAAACGGCCAGAATCCTCGTGAGGATTTGGGCCGTTGACGTTTAGAAGTCCGGTAGCGACGGGGGCGCTACCAGCACAACCAGTTTACACGCACGGTGCGGTGGGATGACGACCATGTGCTATAGTTACCCTTGCTGCCTCAGTCGTGTTCCCTATCCTGTTGCCGTGGCTCCCGTAATGGAGAAAATAGCACACATTTTCGTTTACCTTGCGGGTGGCGCGGCAAAAGATGAAGCATCAGGCGTGGTCAACGCCAACGGGGGCGGAATAGTCGGGGGCTTTGGGGGTGGTAAACCACGGTGATAGGGTCGCCGGCCTTCACCCGCTTGAAGATGCGATAAGCGACGGGATGACGGATCGGGCCAACCCCCGGCAATGCATAGGCCACATAGAACGTCATATCGCCGTCCGCAGCGCCTTCAAAGCAGGCGAGTAGCGGCGTTGTGACCGCGACCCCTTCCCGGTCCAGTCGCCGCGCCTCTCGAAATTTCTCGAAGGGGTTTTTCACTAGAGCGATACCCAGCAGCCCTCCGCTGCCAAGCAGGATCAGCGGCCAATAAAGCGCCACGTTGGAAACCGACCGTACGTAAATCGCCGCACCTATCAGCCCGGTTCCGAGCAACCCTAACACGCCCTGAACAAAAATGGCGGCGCTGGTTGACCACACCGGGGTGAGCTTGAGGTACGTGAGTTGGTGCGCCTGTTGCATGAGTGTGGATAGGCCGTTGATCTTCCGGGTTACGCGCACCACGCGCCGTATCGCCACGGTAGGGATCAAGAAGGCCATGACTACCAGGCCGACCAGTGTCAACCAGAGCACCCAGTGTTGAGAGTCCATCTTCATCTCCTGTTCACGCTCACAGAAAGGGACTTTGTGATCGTTGCCCGGATTGTAAACGCTCCATGTTAACAGCCGATGTGCGCCATGTTAACGTTTTGTTAAAGCGCCGGCTATTGCACCAGAACCCACCCATTTTCGGCGACGATGCGCTGTCCGGCGGCGCTCAGGGCGAAGTCCACGTAGGCCAGCGCTAAGGATTGGGTCAACGGGCCGGTGAGGAGCAGCAGTGGGCGGGTGAGGCGATAGCTGCCGGCGCGGGCGTTGGCCTCGCTGGGCGCGACCCCATCAATGCTGAGCGCCCGGAGACCCGCTTCGAGGTTGCCAAAGCCCACATACCCAATGGCATACGGCTCTTGCGCTACCAGCGCCGCCATA
>JAKQHY010000008.1 GCA_029555965.1 Chloroflexota bacterium
GACGCCCGCTTGCTGCCTGATCCGGTGCGCCAGGCGGTGCTGTCCACCGTGCCGGTTGCGCCAGAAGTGGCGACCGTGGCCACCATCCGCGAGACCTTGGGCCTGGACGCCAAGGCCGATGTGGCCGGCGCGATTGCCGAAATGAAGCGCGTTCAGGCTGAACAAGCCAAAGCCGCCGTGACCAGTCGTATTACCGAGTTGGTCAAGGATGGCATCAAGATGGAAGGGGTGCGACCGCTGGTGATGGAACTCGTCACGGCGCGCAACCCGCAGACGGTAGGGGAAGCCGAAGCCGCGTATAAGGCCGTGGCGGAACTGGACAGCGTGAAAGCGCTGTTAGCCGCCCGTGTCGTCGAGACGATGGGGCCACCCCAGCGCAACCCGGTGCAAGGGCAGCAACGGCAGAATAAATATTTTGTAATCCCAGAAGGGAGTAACTAACGATGGCCACAACAGTAGCGGGTGCTATGACTTATTTTGAAGGGGACGGCAAAAGTGTCAATGCCTCCCTCGTGGCCGCCGTAACGAAAGGGGCGGTGACCTACGCCGAGGGCTGGCTGGGCATCGCTGGCGGCGATGGCGTATCTGGCGACACGATTGCGATTATCGTAGATGATCGGGAATATCAGTTCAAAGTACCGGCAGGGCTGACGGTGACAAAGGGCTTGATTGTCTACATCACGGTGGCGACGACCACCGGCCATTATCCCGACGATGAAGCCTACACGACCAGCGCCGGGGCCGGGAAATGGGCCTTCTTCAAAGCCACGAGTGACAAGGATGCCAACAACATTGTCACCGGCGTCATGATTGCCCACAACAGCCTACTTAGTTAATTGGATAGCGAGAAGACGGGACAACCGTTATAGGAGTATTTTTGCAATGACCATTAAAATTTGGAGCAAGGATTTACTTGCCAAGGAGCGCCCGAAAATCGCTTTCCCCAAGGGGCTGCGACTGAGCGACCACATGCGCGAGGTCAGAGGCGTCACGGGGCCGGGCAAAATCTATGAGTTCATCGGCAGCGATAGCTTTTCCGATGAATGGAACCAGCGCCAGCAGTTTGAAGTGGACGCCGGGCGCGACCTGGAGCCAATTCTGTACACCCCCATCTACGACGTGACCAGCGACCCCAATCTGCCGGAACTGATCAACATCTACAAGATCGGGCCGGGCGGCGTGACGATTGAAGAAATCTACGAAGGCGGCGAGGTCAAATTTGCTAGTGTGGGCAGTTCGGAAGAGAGCGTGCGCATTCGGCACTATGGAGTTGGCCTTGAGTTCAGCAAGGACGTCGTTGTGTACAATCGCCTGTGGGATGTAGCGATTGTCGAGCGCCAGGCCGGAATTGCCTGGCAAGCCCTACAGAACAATATCGCTTTCGCCCCAATCCTAGCCTACAGCTATGGCAGCGGCAACCAGACGGGCGCGGTCAGCACTGGAGCGACTGATCAGGAAGACATTTTGCTGACGATTGAAGCGGCGATTACAGCGTCCAAAACCGACACCAGCAACCCGCGCCGCGGTCCCTACGCACTCCTGATCAGCAGTGCGCAAGCGTTCCGCGTAGAAAAAGCGCTCTCGCGCGTGCCGCAAGAGGGGATGCAGTTGCAATCCAGCGCCATCAACCAGATCCAAGATGTGATCGCCTACGACGGGTGGACGGGAACGCGCGGCAATAAGACCGTGACCTATAGCGGCGTGACAAGCGGCAAAGCCTACCTTATCGACAAGGCCAACCGCATGATGGACTTCAAGTTCTACGTCAAGCAGGACTTCCGGCTAGATGGCGAGGACATGGACGCCAGCCGCTTTATGACACAGCGCGTGTATGACGCTTACGTCGGGGCTTACGCAAACCCGTTACGTGCGGTAGAGGAGATTACTTGGCCGTAAGGACTCACGCCTAATGCACGCCATCAACATATTCACACCTTCTGCCCTAGATTTGGCCGACTCATACGGCTTACTCAGCACGCAGTTGGCGCGCCACCTAGCGGGCTTGGGTTGCTACGTGAATCTGCTTTCGCTAGGGCCGCGCCAATCCGGCCCCGCGCATGATTCCGAGTTAGCCGCCATCATCGCTAATCCCATTCGCGCCAGCCTGGGGGGCATCTTCATGGGCTACCCTACAACGTATGGGCAGCACCCCAATCCCCTGTCGCGAATCGGGCCACGCGTGGCACTTACCATGTGGGAGTCGTCGAAGATGCCAGCGGGCTGGGCAGAAGCGCTCAACGCTTGCGATGCGGTGATCACGCCGTCTACCTTCTGTCGCGATATCTTCCTG
>JAKQHY010000012.1 GCA_029555965.1 Chloroflexota bacterium
GCTCGGCGGCAAGCACGGCGTCGGTCAGGTCGACCTGATCGAGAACCGGCTCGTCGGTATGAAGTCGCGCGGCGTCTACGAGACGCCCGGCGGCACGATCCTTTACGCGGCGCTGCGCGCGCTGGAGACGCTGTGCCTCGACCGCGAGTCGCTGCACTACAAAGACGTGGTCGCCGAGAAGTACGCGGAGATGGTGTACTACGGGCAGTGGTTCACCCCGCTGCGCACGGCGCTCGATACGTTTGTGGACAGCCTAATACAGAACGTCACCGGCGCGGTGCGGGTCAAGCTGTACAAGGGCGCCTGCACCGTCGTCGGGCGCAAGTCGCCGCACTCGCTCTACCGCGAGGATTACGCCACCTTCGGGCAGGACGACGTCTATCAGCAGAGCGACGCCGAGGGCTTCATCCACCTGTTTGGCCTGCCGCTCAAAGTGCAGGCGTTGCTCGACATCGAAGGGCTGGGCAAATCCAGCTACGCGCAGCTGGATTACGGGAAGTTCAAGCGGGATTAAGTTGCGAAGCGCGTCTACCAGTTTCTTTCTGTCAGCAGATTAAGCAGATTTAGCAGATTGCGCGCAAAAAATCTGCTTAATCTGCTAAATCTGCTGATAAAAAAGAGAGCGCACGTCTTGCGCAATCCAATGATCTACACCCTGTTTCGCCGTTATGGACTGGTGACAGGCGTGGGTTCCGGCGTCTACCGCTCCATCCAACAGATCCGCGCGGCTACCGGCGAAGAACCGCAGTTGTTCATTGAGGGCAGCGAATTTGTCGTTGCTATTCCACGTCGTAAGGAGAATGGATAAATGGAGAAGCTCAAAAATTTGAAATGTTTTGGTCTGTTACTGATCTTGGTGTTGTTGCTAAGTGCGTGTGAGATGGCGCCGCCGACACCCAGGCCCACCGCAACACTTCGTCCCACGAGGACGCTCCCTCCCACCGCGACGCCGGTGACTTCTTGGGATACACCTCCCAAGAATGGCGCTGATGCTTTTGGCCGCGCGTATATGTGTGAGCAGGCGGAGGACTTTGAATGCGCGCTCGATTACTACACTCAGGCCATTGAATTGGAGTATGATCCGCTTCAACTGGCCTACGGCAGCCGCTTCAGAGTCTACAAAGAACTTGGGCAGATAGATGCCGCTATCGCCGATTGCGAGACGCTGTTGACCCTGCCCAATTTCGGCAGCTCGCACGCTTATGCGGCAGAAATGCTGGTGGAGTTGCGCGCCATGGCGGTGGAAAGCACTCCGTCCGCTGTGGTCGAGAGCACCCTAACTGCCGGCGAGGGGACGCTGACTGCATCGCAGGCCGCTGTGGACGAGGGACGGGCCTGTTTGCAGGCGCAGGATTACCTCTGCGCTGTGGAGAAGTTCAACGCGGCCGTCGAGCTTGATCCCGCGAACCCCGACGCCTACTACAATCGCGCCATCATCCAGTTCATGATTCAAAACTACTCCGGCGCAATCGCGGATTGTACCGAGGCGTTGAGACTAGACCCCTCTCACGTAGATGCCTACTTTGCGCGTAGTTACTTTTACACTTTGATGGGCGACTACGAGGCGGCCCTGGCAGATTTGGACAAGCTGGTCGTACTCGAACCGGAAAACGCTATGGCGTACACCAACCGGGGCAACGTCTACCTGGACGGGCTGGCGATGTACGACGAGGCTATTGCCGATTACACGAAAGCCGTCGCGCTGGATCCGACGTATGCTGACGCGCATTACAACCTGGGCAATGCGCACTTTAGGAAAGGTGAGAACGAACAAGCCATCCGCTTCTACGATCTGTCGCTGGAGCTTGAACCGGAGAATGCTGATGCCTATGTCAACCGGGGATTGGCCTACGGCAACCTCGGCAAGTATGCGGAAGCGGTGGCGGATTTCGACCTCGCCCTGCGCTTGAACCCGCAGGATGGCGTGGCCTACATGGGCCGTGGCAGCGCGTATGAGCAGCTAGGTGAGACGGAGAAGGCTATTGCGGACTTCAAACAAGCGTTGGCGCTGCCTGACGACCCCGCCAACGAGACGCACACGCGCTCGCAGGCCGGCCTGGAACGGCTGGGGGAAGAGTAGTTGCCAATGCACGAAATGGCTATAGAGGATCAGATCCTCGCCTTGCCGGAGCCAATCCGACGGCTTTTTGCGTGTACGTGCGCGGAGCATGGGCTGTCCCACTACACTGCCCTGTATCCGCAGGATCGGCGACTGCACGTCGCCATTGATGTGGCGCGCCGCTTTGCGTTGGATCAGGCGAGCGGCGCGCAGTTACTCACGGCTTTGGCGGATGTGGCGCAGGCGCGAGACGCGGTGCAAACTGCCGCACAGTCGCTTGAAAAATCCACCTGGGAGGCCTGGCGCAACGATCCCCGACAGAAAGATCCGCCGCCGCTTTCCCCGGAAGATTCGGACTCTTTGCCGCGTGACCGCGATTGGTGGCGGGCGCATGAGGCGCTGCTGACCTATGCCGGGCGCGCGGCCGCGTGGTTAGTCGCCGACGGCGCCACCCGTCACCGTTGGGCGGCGTTTCATGCCGCGTGGTGCGCGGCTGAGGCGGCTTATTGGGCCGCCTGGCTGGATACGGCGTATGACCCGGCGGTATTGGCAATTGTGGGGGCGCCCGGTTTGGCGGAGGCGCGTTATGCCTGTCGCGCGGCCGATTTTGCGGCGCGGTGTCCCACCGAAGCCGCCGCGCTGGCCGCGTTGGCGACCGCGCCGGTACAATTTTTGCAATACTACGGGAATATGCCCCCCCATGGACCGGCCAGTTATTCACCGCTGGCCTCGCAATATGCTGGCGATATGGATCGCGCGCGCCATACGGTGCTGGCTGAGCAGCGCACGTGGCAGCAGCAAGCCTTGGAAACGCACCGGGCGCAAGATGCCGCGTTGGTGCGCGCTTACTGTAGCGCCGCCATCAACCAGGCGTTGACGCGCCTGTTGTCCTCTGCGCCCCTGGCCGAGACCGCCGCCGACGCTTTGCGCGCCTTACAGACGCTCGCTTGTGAGTTGGATCCCCTGGCCTTGTTGCAGGCCGGCCTTGAGCGTAGCGACCAGGCCATTACCGGACTCCTTCAGGCGCTCACCGCTACGGTCACAGCCCACTGCGCCGATCCCGCCTGGCGCGCGCGTTACCAATCGCCGCTGACCGCGGCTTTGCTGGAAGCGTTAGCTTATGCGCATTGGGAAAGTTATCGCGTCTATGTCCCGTTATTGTGTATGCTGGGCGATGCGCGCGTGTTAGACATTCTGCGGCGCGACTTTATTAAACAAGCGCAATGTCGTGTGCCGGAAATCCCCCCCGGCAACCTGGCGCGGCTTTTGGGCCGCTCCGGCTTCCCCGCTGCGCCGGCGATTTTGGAAGACCTGCTGCCCTACTGCGCCAATGATCAAACGCGCCTGGCGGTGGCTGCCGCGTATGTGGATTGCGCCGCTGGCGCGGCTGCGGTGGAGTTCATCATCACCCGCGTTTACCCGCAGTGTGCGTCGCCCCAGGCCTTTGATGCGCGGCGGATCCCCGACCTCTTGATCGCCGTGCGGGGGCCGGGGGTGGTGGAAGCCTTGCTGACGCATCTCACCCATCCACATTACCATGTCCGGCAGAAGTTATTACTGGCTTTGCAGCGATTTTATCAGGAACAACAGACGCTGGCGCCCCCCGCTGTGCTTGAGGCACTCGCGGCCTTACTGGACACGGCAGATACGCTCTTTATGCGGGATGTGCTTCGGGTCTTGCAACTGGTGGGGCGTAGGGAAGCGTTACCCTATTTGCAAGCGGCGCGCCAGCGGGTCACAGATCAGCCGCGACAGGAAAAGATCGCGCGCGCCATTGCGGATTTGAACCGATGGCAGAAATAATCAGAAAAGGAGACGGGGATGAGTAAACTTTGGGGTGGACGTTTTGCGAAGGAAATGGACGAGTTGCTGGAGCGTTTCAACGCCTCCATCCGCTTTGATCAACGGATGTACGCGGCGGACATCCAGGGCAGTATCGCCTACGCGCACGCGCTGGAGAAGGTCGGCATTCTCACGGCGGAGGAGACGCGGGCGCTGGTGGATGGTCTCAATGCGGTGCTGGCCGAATTCGACGCCGGAACCTTCGCGTTTTTGCCGTCCGATGAGGACATCCACACTGCCGTCGAGCGCCGGTTGGGTGAATTGATCGGCGAGGCGGCGGGCAAACTGCACACGGGCCGCAGCCGCAACGACCAGGTGGCGACGGACATGCGGCTGTACCTGCTGGCGCGGATTCCTGTATCACGCGAGCACCTGAAAGGCGTGCAGCGCGCCATCGTGGACAAGGCCGAGGCGCACCTGGACGTCATCATGCCCGGCTACACCCATCTCCAACCCGCGCAGCCGATTTTGTTTTCCCACTGGCTGATGAGCTTCTTCTGGATGGTACAGCGCGACATGGAACGGCTGGATGATCTGACCAGGCGCGTCTCCGTGATGCCGCTGGGCGGCGCGGCTCTGGCCGGCAACACTTTCGGTATCAACCGCGAAGCGTTAGCGGTGGAACTGGGCTTTGCGCGCATCAGCGAGAACAGCCTCGATGCTGTGCCGGGGCGGGACTTCGTGGCCGAGATACTATTCTGTGCCGCACTGTTGCAGACGCACCTGAGCCGTCTGGCGGAAGACCTCATCCTCTACGCGACGGCGGAATTTGGCTTTGTGGAATTGGATGACGCCTACAGCACCGGCTCCAGCATCATGCCGCAGAAGAAGAACCCCGACTCGCTGGAACTCGTGCGCGGCAAGACCGGGCGGTTGGTGGGCAACCTCGTGGCGCTGCTGACGACGCTCAAGGGCCTGCCGAGTACCTATAACAAGGACTTGCAGGAGGACAAAGAATCGCTCTTCGACACGCTGGACACGCTGGACATCGAACTGCCGGTAGTGGCGGGCGTGATCAGCACCTTGCGCCTCAACGCCGAGGGCATGGCGTCCGCGCTGCGCGACGATCTGCTGGCGACGGAACTGGCGGACTATCTCGTGCGCCAGGGATTGCCGTTTCGCCAGGGACATCACCTCGTGGGGCAAGCCGTGCGCGCCGCGTTGGCGAAGGGCTGCGGCCTGCGCGACCTTTCCGTGGCGGAGTATCAGGCGATTTCGCCGTATTTTGGCGACGACGTTCACGACGTGCTAGACTTCCGCCGCGCCATCGAGCAGCGTTCCGTGCCGGGCGGTACGGCGACGGCGGCGGTGCAGGCGCAGATTGAGAAGGCGAAGGCCTTGTTGAATTTGTAAAGGGGAGGGGGGATGGAGAATAACGCAGCACAGCCTGTGAAAAAGCGGTATTTGGGCCTCTATTTTGCGCTGGCGCTCCCGCTGGCGTGGCTCTTTTGGATTCCGATGGCGCTGATCAACCAGGGCCTCTGGACGCCGCCCCTTCCCATCCCCACGCTGGTTTGGTCTACGCTGGGCGCCGTATCGCCCTTAGTGACTCTGGCGATCATCGAACGGATCAGCCACAAGCAGGTGCAACTAGGCGCAGTGCTGAACAATATCCGCCTGAAAGAATGGCGGTCGCCCCGGGTTTGGATCAGCGCAGGTTTTTACCTGATCGTGACGTTAATTCTGACGCTGCTCTATTTTGTTGTGGAGCCATCGGCTGGGCCGGTGCAGCTTTTCAATCCAGAAGTCTTTGCTGAATTGGGGTGGTTTATCCTGCTCGTCATCCCGGTTCAATTCTTTACGGCGCTAATCACCAGCCCTTTCTTTGAAGAACCGGGGTGGCGCGGCTTTGCTTTTGATGCCCTGCGGCGGTATATGCCGCGCCTGTTTGCCAGCCTGATCGTCGGCAGCTATTGGTGGCTGTGGCATCAAGGGATGAACGTCGCCTTTGGCGCCATGCCCACGTTCCCCGGATTTCTCTCAATGTTGCTCGACTCGTGGGCGATTGACACGCTTTACTTGTTGAGCGGGCGCAATGTGCTGGCGGCGATGCTGGCCCATCAATCTATGGGTACGGCGTTTACGTTTCTATTCCCCATCCCGGATTTGTGGTATCTGTTGATCGGGAAAGCGGTGTTGGTGGGGGTGCTCCATTTCGGATTTCTGTCGCGCCATGATAAACTTTGAAATTTGGTGGCGAGAGAAGTACGGCGCAACCCCTCCATTGGGATATGTGCTTCGGAAAGCATACCCAGAACGTTGGTTCCGAATACACTCGCTGCCAGAGTCCAAGCGTTACCCGGAGACTGCCGATGAGTACAAGGAAATGCTTGACCGGCACAATGCAGTAGCTACGGATGTTCTTGGAAATGACGGCGCGTGTTGGCTGGTAGTTGTGCATTACGAGATGTCGTCGGGTTTAAATCTCGCTCCCGATTTGCCGGGAGTGGCTGCGAATTGGACCCAGGCAATGTCCTTTGATACACCGGATAATCCGTTTGTTGTGGATGATACGCCGAACCCAATGACCGTCTGGACTACCCAAATACCCTGGAGGCGGGGGCGGTATGATGACCTGATCCGACTGGTCGCCGATGATCAGGAGCCTCATGTGCTGATAGTTGCGTTTGATAGCGGGCGGATTTATCATCCCTATGATGGAGGAGCCGATCTGCTACTGGAATCATCTTCGGTGCGGGATGCGTTGAAGAGCAGCTATGCTGCGTGGCTGTCAAAACACCCTCAGGGTTTGTAGCGTCGGAGCAATTTTTATGAGCCAGGATGGTATGATTTGGGAGAAGACCGGCAAGGAGATGGTGCGCATCCCGGCCGGTAAGTTCCTCTTCGGTGAGATGAAAAAGGAACTGGAACTGCCGGAGTTTTGGATAGATAGACACCCTGTCACCAACGCCGAGTATCAGCGATTTCTGAACGCCAACCCGGCGTATCCGGTCCCGTTCACCACGGAAATCTGGGCGCAAGCGTACAACTGGGATAGAGAAGCGCGTACTTTCCCGCCGGGCGCGGATCAGCATCCCGTCGTCTTGGTGGCGCAGGAAAATGCCGCAGATTATGCGGCGTGGGCCGGCGCGCGCCTTCCCACCGAGCGGGAGTGGGAAAAAGCCGCGCGCGGCGCCGATGGTCGCAAGTATCCGTGGGGTGCGTGGGATGAGAACCGCTGCAATACTGTGGAAGCCGGTATCATGACCACCACGCCGGTGGGGCATTACTCACCCGCCGGAGATAGTCCTTATGGATGCGCGGACATGGCCGGCAATGTGTGGGAATGGACGGCGACCGAAGATGATGTGGGGTGGATCGTGCGCGGTGGATCGTTCATCAATGATCGGCTTTACGCTCGCTGCGCCTTCCGGGATTGGGCGCTGCCGGGTTCGGGGTTGAGGCTCTTCGGGTTTCGGCTCGCCGTCTCGCTGCCGTGACAGAAGGAGTGTGACCGAACCTGCGGCACAGCCCCGATAATGAAGATTTTCACCGCAGAGGTCGCAGAGAGCGCAGAGATTTTTTTCTCTGTGAACTCTGTGCTCTCTGTGGCTATTGACAAAAGGAGCATCATGGAACAGGCTGTTCGTCGCTTTCATCATCTGGCGCTGTTGAAGGATATTGACGAAATCTCCAATCTGTGCTCAACCCGCACCTACATCTGGGCGGGGCTGGTTCGGGATATCTGGACCGGCGAATTTCTCCGGGATCACGGGGACGTGGACGGATTTGTCTTGAACCTGTGGGAGTTGCGGGAGGAAATGGCCTCTCTGTACCGGCAAAGAGGCTATACCGTGACGTTCCTCGAAGAGGTACACTTCCTCAAGATTGAGCGGGATGGCGTCCACGCGATGTTCAACCGGCTTGAATTTGATGGGGAAACGGCGATGTGGCGGCACGTTGGCGATATGGGGACGGTGTATTTCCCCAAACGCTGGCTCTCGGAGACGCCCCGGCCTTTTTACGACACCCACGTCTTCGTGTCCGGCCTCGAGTTTGAGTATGCCATCAAAGCCTGTCCCCGCCTGCTCAGTCCCGAGTGGCATGGCCGCGACAAAGACCGCGACATGCTGGCCTGGCTGGCCCGGATGCTCGACGCGCAGCAGATAAACCGCGAGGACATCCTCAAGCAAGTGTGGAGCTACACGTCGTATTGGGTGCAGAAGGGCTATGACGAGTATGCCGCGCCGGTAAAGGCGTGGCGGGATGTGGCAGAGCAGTGAGGTAAAAGGATGTCAAATCCACTAAAAATACAATACAAAGACGACAAAAACCTGAACGCCCGCATCGCGCTGCACCGGCGTTTTGACGTCAATCCCTATTCGTGGCAGCGCTGGGTTTTTGAGCACTACGCTCTGCCCACCGACGCCCGCATCCTCGAACTTGGCTGTGGTCCTGCCGACCTCTGGCGCGAGAACGCCGACCGCATCCCCGCCGGGTGGAACATCACCCTGACCGACTTCTCCGAGGGGATGATCGCGGCGGCGCGGCGCAACCTTGCTGCCTTAGAACGTCCCTTCGCCTTCAAACAGGCCGACGCCCAGGACTTGCCCTTCGCGACGGCGACCTTCGATGCCGTCATCGCCAACCACATGCTCTACCACGTCCCCGACCGCCCGCGCGCCTTCGCCGAAATCCGCCGCGTTCTCAAGCCTGGCGGCAAATTCTACGCGGCCACCAACGGCGAGCAGCACATGCGGGAACTGTGGCGGCTGTATGAGCCGACCATCCCCGGTTGCCATGCGCGCGTCCTGGCGACGGCGGGCGGATTCCTGATGGAAAACGGCGCGGCGCAACTGGAAGCCGCCGGCTTCGTGGATGTGGTCTGGCATAACTACGTCAATGCGCTGGCCGTGACGGACGTGGAACCGCTGATTGCCTACGCCCAATCGTCCAACACCCTGATGGATCACGTCTGGACTGAGGCCGAACTGTCCGCCGTGCGCGCCGCAGTGACGGCGCGCATCGCAGCGGAAGGCGCGTTCCACATCGGCAAGGTCGCCGGGCTGTTTGCCTCCCACCTTCCTTAAGCTAACGAAGGAGTCAAGGCAATGACCGATCTTTCCTCGCTCGTTATCGGCGTGGATTGCAGCACCACCGCCGCCAAAGCCGTCGTGTGGGATAGCAGTGGCAACGCCGTGGCGCAGGGTTACAGTCCCCTGCCGCTGCTCACCCCGCAGCCGGGTTGGCACGAGCAGCCCGCCGATTCCTGGTGGACAACCACGGCGCAGGCGCTCCGCCAGGCCGTGAGCCAGGTGGACGCCCGCCGGTTGCGCGCTTTGTCCATCGCCCACCAGCGCGAGACCTTTGTGCCGGTGGACGCGCAGGGGCAACCGTTGACCCACGGCATCCTGTGGCTGGATGAACGCGCGCGCGACCTGTTGCCCTCCCTGGTGGAAGCCGCCGACCCCGCCGCTTTTCACCGGCTGACCGGCAAGCCCCTCTCGGTGAACCTGACCTTTGCCAAGATCGCCTGGCTTCAAATCCACCGCCCCGACGTTTTTCCCCGCGCCGCCCGCTACCTGGACGTCCACAGCTTCCTGGTCCACCGCCTGACGGGCCAATATCGCACCGGCTGGGGCTGCGCCGACCCGACGGGGCTGTTCGACTTGCAAGCCAACGAGTGGGCCGCGCCTTTGCTGCATCAGATCGGCCTCCGGCCTGAGCAACTGCCGGAACTCTCGCCGCCCGGTGCGGTGATCGGCGTCGTGACCCCGGCGGCGGCGGAAGCCTGCGGCTTACCCGTGGGCCTGCCGGTGGCGGCGGGCCTCGGCGACGGGCAG
>JAKQHY010000118.1 GCA_029555965.1 Chloroflexota bacterium
TGATGGCCTAAAGGCCGGGGATAAAGGGGGATTTTTGTGGCGGGGCTTCGCCCCGCCACAAAAATCCCTCCGAAAAACGCCGCTTTAGCGGCACAACAGGCAGCGCAGCGGAACAAAGCTCTCCAAATGCGATAGCCCTACCCCGCGCTTCGCACTGAATCAGGCAGTTCCAATCGTTGCGTTGTTGCCTGCCTGTGCTACACTATTTCTAAGAGGGTAGCAATCCGTTTTGGAAAATGTTACCCGATAGTGGGAGAGGGAGCTGCGTTTTACTGTTTGCCCCATTTTATCGGAGGATATGACTCGACATGGCAGAATATCCTGCCCTGGAACAAACACTCACGGTATACATCCCGATGGATCGCCGCCGGGCGTTGGCGCGTGGGGAATCTTTACCAACGCACACCCACGGCGCAGCCCTGTTTGCCGACATTTCCGGCTTCACCCCGTTGACGGAAGCGCTGACGCGCAGCCTCGGCCCACGGCTGGGGGCGGATGAGTTGACCCGCCAGCTCAACCGGGTGTACGACGCCCTCATTGCCGAAGTCCACCGATACGGCGGTTCCGTCATCGGCTTTGCGGGCGACGCCATTACGTGCTGGTTCGACGACGGGACCGCCGTCGTGCGGAGCGGCGCTGCGACGCTGCGGGCGACCGCGTGCGCGTTTGCCATGCAGCAAGCAATGCTGCAATTCAAGACAGTGACGCTGCCCGATAGGGAAACAGTTTCGCTGGCGGTAAAGGTATCCCTGGCCAGTGGGCCGGCCCGCCGCTTTCTCATCGGCGATCCCGGCATCCAACAGATTGACGCGCTGGCCGGCGAGACGGTGGCGCGCATGGCGGCGGCTGAACACCTGGCGCAGCGCGGCGACATCATTGCCGATCCCCAAACCGTGGCGGCGCTCGGCGCGCGGGTCACGGTAGTCGAGTGGCGCAGCGCGGAGGAAGCGGGGGCGGAAACTTTCGCTGTGTTGGACAGCCTCACACCGCTGCCGGAAACCCAGGGGGAGGCGCCCCCTGCCTGCCAACTCCTGGATACAGCGATAGCGCGCCCCTTGTTGTTGCCGGAAGTCTACGAAGGCTTGACCACCGGCGCCGGCGAATTTTTGGAAATGCGCCAGGGCGTCGTGGCGCTGTTCCTGCGCTTCCAAGGGATTGATTACGACCACGACGAGCAGGCCGAGACAAAGCTGGACACCTACATCCGCTGGGTGCAGGAAATCATCGCACAGTACGATGGCGCGTTATTGCAACTTATTATTGGCGATAAGGGGAATTATCTTTATGCTGCCTTTGGCGCCCCCACCGCCCACGAAAACGATCCCCGGCGCGCGGTGAGCGCCGCGTTGGACTTGCTCGCGCAGCCGACGCACCTGAGCTTTATTAGCCCTGTGCAGATTGGGATCGGTCGGGGGATGATGCGGGCAGGGGCTTACGGCAGCGCGACGCGGCGCACGTATGGCGTGATCGGCGACGCCGTCAACCTCTCGGCGCGGCTAATGCAGAACGCCGAGCCGGGGTCGGCTCTGGTCAGCCAGGAGGTGCGGGAAAGCTGCGCTCACGATTTTACCTGGCAGCATTTGCCGCCCATCCATGTCAAGGGCAAAGAGGAGGTCATTGCTATTGCCCGCCCGCTGCGCAAACAACAGACCTGGGGACGGTCCGCACTGTATACCGGCGCGTTGGTGGGCCGGGATGAAGAATTGACCCGGCTACATGAGGGTCTCGCGCCAATGAGCATCGGCCGCTTTGCCGGGATGATCTACATCTATGGGGAAGCGGGGGTAGGCAAAAGCCGTTTGATCCACGAACTACGCCAGGCGTTGCAAACCGAGGGCGTAACTTCGTGGTTCACCTGCCCGGCCGATCCGATTTTGCACCAGTCGCTTAACCCTTTTCGCTATTTCCTGCGCCAGTACTTTGCACAAAACCCCGAAAGCTCGGAGGAAACTAACAAGGCAAACTTCACCATTCTGCTGGACGCGCTGGTGAATGGATTGCGCGAACGCCCGACGCCGGTGGCGCGCGAGTTAGTGCTGGAACTGGAACGTACACGCTCCATCCTCGGCGCGCTGGTGGATCTGCACTGGCGTGACTCGCTCTATGAACAGTTGGAACCGGAACTGCGCTTCCGCAACAGCCTGGTCGCTATCAAGACATTGATTCAGGCCGAAAGTCTCCGACAGCCGGTCGTGTTGCACCTGGAGGATTTGCACTGGCTTGATGCGGATTCCTATGAGCTGTTGACCATACTCACCCGCAATGTAAGCGCCTATCCCTTTGCCGTGTTGTTGAGTGGTCGTTATCTCGACGACGGCCGCCGCCCGACGGTAACGGTGGATGAAGGGATTCCACAATGCGTCCTGGATTTGAACACCCTTCCAGTGTCAGGCGTGGCGGCGCTGGTCGGGCAACTCTTGGGCGGCAGCAGCTCCGAAGAGTTGACACACTTTCTAACCGAAAAAACCAATGGCAATCCTCTGTTTATTGAGCAACTCACGTTAGATTTACGGGAGCGGGGGTTGATCCAAGCGGCAGACGAAACCTGGAAGTTGGTTGGCCGCGACATTGACGCGGTGCCAGCCACCATCAATGCCGTGTTAGTGGCGCGGCTGGATCGTCTGGCGGCGCAGGTGAAGGCGGTGGTGCAGACGGCCGCCGTCTTGGGACGGGAGTTTGAGATTCAAATCCTCTCGCGGATGCTGCACGCTGATGAGACGTTGCCGCTTAAGGTCCAGCGGGCCGAGGAAGAGATGATCTGGTCGGCCCTGAGCCAGATGCACTACATCTTCCGCCACACGATGATGCGCGACGCTGCCTACGATATGCAACTTCAGGCGCGGTTGCAAAGCCTCCACGCCCTGGCCGCCGAAGCTATGGAACAGGTCTACGCGGCCGAGTTGGACGGGCATTATGCTGATCTGGCGTATCACTACAGCCGGGCGCAGGATCGCGCGCAGGCCTTTCACTATGCGCGGCTGGCCGGGGAATACGCCGCCGCCCGCTTTGCCAATCAGGAAGCGATGGAGTATTTCCTCCAGGCTTTGCAAAACGCCGCTTATCTGAATCCGCAAGAAACGCGCGCAGCGCGGCAGGACATTCACCTTCGGCTGGGCGAACTGCTGATCACTATCGGGCAGTACGAAGCGGCTCAGGAGCATCTTGATCAGGCGTTGATGCTGGCCCAAGCGCAGTATGACCGGGAGGGGCAGGCGCGCGTTTATCGCTGGCTGGCGCGGATGTTTGAACTGCGCAGCGCGTATCCCCA
>JAKQHY010000119.1 GCA_029555965.1 Chloroflexota bacterium
TGATGGCCTAAAGGCCGGGGATAAAGGGGGATTTTTGTGGCGGGGCTTCGCCCCGCCACAAAAATCCCTCCGAAAAACGCCGCTTTAGCGGCACAACAGGCAGCGCAGCGGAACAAAGCTCTCCAAATGCGATAGCCCTACAGACCATTGGCCCGCACACCGAGTCAAGTTGGCAGATATGATATACTTGAGGGATGGACACCCTTGACGATCCTGAGTTGGTAGCCCAGGCCAAAAGCGATTCCGAGGCCTTTAGCGCCCTGTACCGCCGGTACGTGCAGCGCATCTATAACTATCACTACCGCCATACCGGAAATGTGGCGGATGCGGAGGATCTGACTTCTCAGACATTTTACCGGGCCTTGCGGGGAATTGATACCTATCACGAAAAGGGGGCAACGTTCCAGGCCTGGCTCTTTCGCATTGCGCACAACCTGGTGGTCAATTGGTACCGCGATCATGGATGCCGTCAAATCATCTCGCTGGACGAGATGGAAGACAGTCTTCCCTTGGAAAGAGCCAGCCCACAAGTCAATCTGGAAATGCTGGAGGAGCAACAACGGGTGCTTGCGATCCTCCGCGAGCTGCCGGAGGATCGCAAGACGCTGCTGTTGCTCAAATTTGTGGAAAAGATGAGTAATGCGGACATCGCCGTCGTTTTGAATAAAACGGAAGGCGCCATCAAAGCGTTATATAATCGCACGCTCGCCAGTTTACGACAGATGCTTGTGGAATAGCCTTTCCTCGTTCTGCCAGGGGAGGAGAAGGGCCGAACCCCACGCCCTCACTGCCGCATCACCAGCGGCAGATAGATGCGATCCTGCCACAACAAAGCGTAATGTCCGGTGCGCCTCACGCGGGCAGCCCACCAGTTTTGGGCCAGGGATTGCTGGACAAAATCCGCAGCATTGCGATCCCACACCCAACGATCCTCCACGCCGTTCCACTCCCCTCGCCACAGCATCAACTCGTCTTCGACGATGCCGTTGGGCAAGGGCGAAACATACGTGGTCGTGATCCATAGCGGCGTTTCAAATTCATAGACTAAGGGAACCGTCCCGGTTGGCTCGTAGGAGACAATCAGCCGAAAAGCCTGCTTCGCGAAGGCCAGGCCGGGTGATTCCACATTCCGCAGTGGAATGCACAAGATGCGCATTTGGGGCACACTGACGGCCTCCGGCGAGACGGTAATGGTGATGGGCAAGAGTTGGCCCATTTGAATGTTCGTGCAATTGAACGAAACGTCATTCGTCATGTCCGGCGAAAGCAGCGGCGAAGCATACACAGGCGTGCGGCCAAAGATAGCAACCCGGCCATCGTAGATCGGGACATACGCCAGGTCTTGGATCGGGTCTACGGCAATGTTGGGCGCGGTCTGGCCCATAGGGAAGGATTCCAGCGGCACCGTGCCGCTCATAATCGTGACTATGCCTTTTTCGCCGGAGCCGTGGCTGGCATAGACATAACCGCTGTTGGGGTTGATCGCCAGGGAACGCACGTCCGAAGACAACGCGATGCTGCGTCCCAGGCGCGTCTCGCCCTCGAAGATTTCGAGCCAGCCGCGCGGGTTGACGATGTCGCGGTTGTTAATCGCCACATAGACCAATCCCGTACCCGGATTGATGGCAACGCCCACCGGATCGCCCTCGGCAAACGTAATCCGCTGCCGAAATTCAAGATCATGGAGAATCGTCAGGGTTTGATCGCTGTTACAGACATACACGTAACCGGTAGCCGGATTGGCCACCACCCGGGTGGGCGTCATGAAGTTTCCGCCTCCCAGCATTTGAATCTGCGTGGTTCCCTGAATGACAGAAACGTTGTGGCTGCGGCGGTTGGCGACGTAAACGTAGCCGTTGTTGGGGTTCACCGCAATGGAATTCGGCAAATCGCCCACGGTAATCCCAGGGTGCCTTAACTGCGTGCCGTACATCACCGCTACCTTGTCGGGCGCCGGATCGTCCAGGCCCGGCAGGGCGATGTAAGCGTAACCAGTCGTGGTCAACACGGCCACAGTGCCGGAGGCGGCGCCCAGTTCCACATTCATCACCAGATACGGCGAAACGGTTTCGGTCGCCGTCAAGACGGACACATTGGTTCCGGTGCCGGTGAGATAAACATAGCCGCGCGTAGTGTCCACCGCAATGGCGTTCGTGTTGCCGGTATCAATGGTAATGGTGCGTGTAAGTCCCTGGAAGATTGCCACGCCCTTGTTCGCCACCACGTAAGCATACCCCAGACGGGGATCCACATCCGCCACCTTCGCGTTTTCACTCCAGGGGCTTAGTACAATCACATAGGGCGGACTGAGTTCCTCGGCAGATACCGCCAATCCCACACCCACCAGGGCCGCACAGGCCAACAGCAGCGCGATGCCCAACGAACGATACGATTTCGACATAGTGACCTCCTTCGAAAATAGCGAATAGCAAATAGCGAAGTGACACAAACTTAAGTTTGCCGGTTTGCCAATGGAAAAACTAAGAACCTATCCGAAAATTATGGCGATGTTGTACCGCTACGTCAGGCCTTGCGGCTAAAGCCGCTTTCAGGAAGGTATTTTTCGTTGGCGGGCTGCGCCCGCCAACGAAAAAATACCCTTCAAACCGCGCCTTTAGGCGCAAATCGCGGGCCAAAACGAATTTTCGGATAGATTCTAAAGTCGGCGCGCACTTTCAGATTATAGCACAACTGCCCTTGAGAGGCGTCTCTCAAGGGCAGTTGGTTGCGGCAATCGCCAAAAGGGTTATTCGACCAAGCGCAAGAAGATGCGGCTATACAGTTCGTCGAAGATGTCGTCCAGGCGATCCGGGCTTTCCGCGTGCAGGTGCATACCGCCGGTCATATTGGCAATCTCTTCCAGCA
This sequence comes from Chloroflexota bacterium, assembly GCA_029555965.1. GTDB lineage: Bacteria > Chloroflexota > Anaerolineae > B4-G1 > SLSP01 > JAKQHY01. Next base: position 2,866 of record JAKQHY010000119.1, read on the forward strand.
GTTCCTGGTCGGCGCCCTCACCCAGGGTGATGGTGAAAACCACGATGCCTTTGTTCAGCGCGCGACGGGCCATATACATAGAACAGTCCAGCGCCCTATCGCTGCCCGGCCACAGGTCTTCCTGATAGCAGTCCTTATTGGCGTTATCCAGGTTGCCATATTCATTGGGTTGACCATCGGTCATCAGGATGATGATGTGCGCCGCAGTGGCCCGTCCGTTGTGCGGCGGATCCAGGTCGAGCATCTTGATGGCTTCCTCCAACCCATCGGGTATATTGGTGCTGCCGTTAGCGTACGTCTTCTGGCGGGTCATCAGCTCGTCCAACATCGTGTTGTCCATGACGTTCTTGGTACACCCAGCGCCCTGGGACTTCAAGCACAGCAGTTCCCGCGCCGGTTCCGCCTTTTGGCTATAACGCACCAGGCCAATCTGGTCGAAAGCCGGGTCTAGTTTGCGGATGAAGCGCACGGCTGAAGCTGCCGTGCTGGCCAACGGCTGCTCGTCGTCAAACAGATCATCATTGTAACGATAGCGCGCCTCCGGGCTAAGGGCAGGGCCGCTGGTGGCGTCGCAACGGGGCAGATCGTTGGTGGGGCCGCCCTCGCCTTCGCCGCCGGGGAAGCCGCCGAAGCGCGCGTCACACGGATCCGCCGCCCAGCCGCCGCGGTTGTTATCCAGATTAACACTATTGGCTGCCTTGCCAAGATTGGCTTTAATTTCACCGTTGTAATTGGTAATAATGATCCGATCCACCGCATACCCGGCCGAACCCGCCCACAGATGCAAGGTGTAGTCTACCCCGGCGGACAGCGCCGGATTATAGGCGCCGCCGCTTGAATTGACCAGCCGGCGCCACCTCCAACTACTGGACTCCGCGCCGTTGTAGTGCCAGCCATTGTCGCCCGAGGCTTGGGGCGTCGTCGCGGCGCGGCCCAGGGGCGCGCCGGAGTAAGCGCCGCCGCTCAAACCCCAGAAGAGACCCTGACCGCTCAGATCATCGCTGGTGTCGCCGCCCTGAACGCGCACCCAAATGTACCATGTGCCCGCGGGCGCCGCCCCTTTGAGTCGCAAGTTATAGTCTGCGCGCGGCGCGGGGTAAGGGCCGCCGTGTTCGGTAATCCACGTGTTGCGCAAGCACATCCGCCCATTGTTGAGGTCGGCCCACGAACAGCCCACGCCCGACGCGCCCTTCTGGTTGGTATAACCCACGTAAGGCGCATGCATGAGGTAGCCGCCCTGATCATCTCGGCCAAAGGCGCCAGAGTCGCCGAGGTAACCGGCCGTGGGATCGTTAACCTTTCCATTGCGCCCCAACACCCAGAAGGTATACCCCTGGCCGGGACGGGTCGCCTTATGATAGTCGTTACTCAGCTTGCTGTATTCCTCCGCTTCGATGGCCATGTAGTAATACTTTTTGCCACTGATAGTTACAGGCTGAGTATCATTGCCCGAGCTATGAGTAGGCGGGCCGTACATAGTCCCGCCCCACGGCAGCGGGTAGCGGTTGCCCTGGGGATAGGCAGCGCCTACCTGCGGCGTCCAACACCCGTAACAAAGCGTGTCAAACTCCATCGAGCCGGATTGGTCGAACACAAGCACGATGTCCAGGTCGCGGATATTTTCCGCCGTCGCCACCCCGGTAACCGGCACGGGCTTGAATCCCAGCAGGCGCATGAAGTACACAGGCACCAGTTGCGTCACCCGCACCCGAATGCGCACAGCCGTGTTGGGGACCGGGTTGTTTCCCTGCGTTTGGGAAAATTCCGCGGTGTCAATCTCAATGTTGGTCGGGACCGGGTTCTCAGGATCATTCACGAAGTTCTCGTTGCTGTTGATCCTCACATGCACATCCGGGTTGGTGCAGTTGGCGCCCGCGCCGGCGGCCACCAACATACAGTCGTAGTCGTTCTCGGCGAGGTACTCCAGAGCGCGAAGTTGCGCCGGCGCTTCCAGGGGCAATTCGGCTGCGGCAGCCAGCGCGGCCGCGTCCGCAGCGCGCTGCACACGCACACGCTCCACATAGGCCAGGCCCAGGTCCACCCCCAGACCCACGAACGCGATCAAAGTGATGATCGCAAACGCCACAACAATCAAGGCTTGCCCGTTCTCAGGTCTCCTACACACTTTCATCATGCACCTCCCAATATTATTGATAAAAACAGATTACCTGTTCAAAGTCACGCGCATTGAGGAGCTAAAGTACAAGGACAGCGGATCAGAGACGGGGAAGAAGTCCGGCAGCTTCAGCAACATTGGATGCGCAAAGAAGGTTTCCACGACCACGATCTCATTTCCCAACGGATTGTACCCCTCATCCGCACGCCACTCGTTAATCAAAGAAGTCACATCCACATCTATTTGGTATTCATTGATATCCACGATCCGCGAGTCTGACGCGCTAATCGTACGAACGCCGCCGGCGCCATCGGCGATCACTCCGCCATTCGTGCAAATCGTGACGTTGATCTTACCCGGAATGGGTATGGGGCAATCTGGCTGGCAACATACCTGCGTGGTGATATTCCCCTGCCAACCGGCATCGGTGTTGTTAGGGAAGGGAATATGGGTGATGATCATCCCGAAATTGTCGGTGGGGGAGAGCAAGGGTTCGTAGCCCCCCGCTGCGGTCTCCCGAAATCCCCCGCCGCCGATGACCCGATCGATGATATTCTGATCGGTAAAACGACCGCGGGCCGCCAGTCGAACGCCCTCACGATTAGCATTGGAAACTACGATGTAGTCATACATGGCATATCCCACTTCGATCATGCCGACAAACAACAACAACAAGAAGGGCAAAACCAGCGCAAACTCAACGATACTTTGCCCTTTCAGTGACTTATGGACAACCTGCCCCTTCTTCATGGCCTACCTCCTGGTATATCCTCATACAGCACCGCACCGTCGGCGGCGCTCATTCCCCAATACCCGATCAAATCGCCGTTCTTATCCAGCATACTGATCTGCCAAACCAATGCGCCGTCTTTCTCGCTGCGCAGGTGGACGTAGAGACTGTCTACCTGTGGTTGTGACCAGAGCATCACACCGCTGCGCTCCCACCACTGCGCCAATAACGCCTCGCTATCCAGTCGCCAGGCGGAATCGGTAATGGTGCGCTGCGAATAGGGTATAGATTTCTCACGGAGCACCCACACTCTATCTGGCGAAACCAGCACCACGGCCAGTTTTTGACGCGAGGGCGAGTAGACCTGGAAACTCCACCCCAAACTTTGCCCCTCCGCTTTTAAAAGCGACGCCGAAACCGAAACAAGTTGGGTGTCCGCAGCCCACCCAGGCGCCCACTGTTGCAGCAGTAAGGCGTAGGCCTGACGTGCAGTCTGCGCGCCCCCCACCTGCGGCAGGGCCTGGGTCGTCATAGGCGAGGCTGCTTGCGATTGAATAAAGATCAGAACGAGCGCCGTGCCCAACGCCAGCAGGATCGTCAACGCGCCCAGGCCCAACCACACTTTAAACTTCATGCTCCCTCACCTTCGCTCACCGCAAGACCGCAGCGATCATTGTAAGAACATGTTGACGTTATAGTTACGGTCATTTGCAGCCAGTGTTACGTTCGCCACTGCGGTGCGCAGTTCGCCTTCCACAACGGCCTCAGCATAAACCACGTAAGTCCCTGGTTGCGTCAGGTTGTAAAAGTGATAGGTCCCATCGTGGATGCTCGCCGTCTGGAACGTATCCCCTGCCTGGGTATAGGCCCACACGGTAGCACCGGGCAACGGCACCCGCAGGCCAGTACCCGCAGCCTCAGAAGTGATAGAACCGCCAAATGAAACGGTGCCGGGAATGGGGTCGGGGATCGGCCAGCGCGTACAAACCTGCGCGCTGACGTCGTCCACATAGAAGAATGTCCCGTCGAAGTTGCCGTTATGATACCCATCCCAGTAGATGCGCACCGTCTCCCCGGCGTATTCCATCAGGTTAATCGAACTACTCAGCGTGATCGGAATTGATTTCCAGACACCGGCGGCGGCGCCGCCGGAGAGAATCTCTATGCCCGGCACAATCTTGGAATCATCCGGCCGCCGCAATTCCAGCAGGAGCTTATCCATCGCATCTGGCGTGCCGCTGCTGCACTGCAAGATGCTGCCCGCCACAAAGTAATTGCCGGTGACGACCAACGTAGTAATGGAGTAGATGTCCGTAGCCGGAATCTCCACGTCCTGATACAGGTAGGGATCCAGGTTGCTTTCCGTACACGGATACGATCCCAGAGAAGCGTGGAGTCGCATTGAGAAGTTGCCCATATAGCGTTCCTCAGAAGTATGCCGGAAGGCGCCGGCCTCCCCTGCGCGCCAGTAAGAGAAGACTGTGTCGCGGTTCCCTTCGAAGCTCCGCACATCCAGCACCTCCTCGCACTGCACAAGACCCGGAGGGTTGTCAGGCGGCGCCGCCGAGGGTGTATCAAACACGGCCGGGCAGAGGATGAAATCGTCCACGATGCCATTGCTGGACGTGCTGGTATTGTAGTTGGCGTGAGCCACCCCGATCAAATTCATCGTCGTCGCATCCTCCACGCTCCCCAGCGCCACCCAGTCGGACTCTGTCGGTTCGACGGCATAGGAGCGATAGAAAGAATATGTCGTGCCCACGCGGACAATCCTGGCCCAGTAGGGCACCGTCGTGGCGCCTTCCGTCCCCACCCGCACGCCACTGGCGGCGGCCTGCGAAGCTGCGGGGCTGTAAGAGTTGGTCACCATATTCATCACATACCGGTCACGCAGGCCTAACCCCGCGCGCACATGCAAGCCGATCTTAGAATAGGCCGATTGGTTGGGCTGCCGGATCAGCCGCAGGCGCGCATCGAAATCGCCGGTGTGGTTCTGATAGAAGTAATAGAAACTGCTGTCCTTGCTCAATTTAAACAGCTCACCGCTTCGGTTACTGATCAACAGCGCGCCATAGCTGGTGATGGCATAACTGCCCGAGGCGCCCCCCAATCGCTGCTTCGCCCAGAAGCTCTTGGCGCCGGCGTCGAAGTTGTCGCTGCCAGGACAGACCTCAAACGTGACCGGCCCGTACACATTGTTAGTCTCGTCAAGTTCGGCAACATAGTTGGAAGTGTCCACCTGGGCCCACAGGCGGTTGACCCCAATCTGCGCCACTTCCACAAAGGCAGTGACCACCTTGGTCTCCCCAGGCCCTAGCGTCTCCCATTGCTTGTCAGCGCCCAGATCCAACAGGCCCGGCGTCTCCCCCTCAGGCAGGTGGGGGTAAACGTCAATATCAAATGGCCCGCCCGTCGCCGTCACGGGCTGCGTGTTCTTAATAGTGACCGTCACCGTCATCACCACGCCCGGCGCGCGTTTGTTTTCCGGCGGTCCCACCACTTTGACATTGGTGATGACCAAATCTGGCGGGACAGACTTAATCGTAATCACAGCGGAACGCGCTACCAGGTCAGCCGCGCCGCAGGCGCCGCCGGCATTGTGCGTCTCCAGATGGTAGGTGCCGGCGGCACTCGCCGGAACCTCAATGTCGGTTACTTCCGCCGACCACGTTCCCGTATCTACAACAATACCGGTGGCCAGTTGGCGATCAAGCGGCACCGTTAACGGCTCGGCGGGATTGGTACACCACCACAGCGAGTATGGCGTCGCGGGGGGGTGATCCTTCACCAACGCCGCGATAAAGTCATTGGGCTTCGGATAATGATCGGATACGATCAAGTACGGGCCATTAACCTGCCAGGTTTTGGTCGCCGTATCCAACTCATTCGCCTCACGCACACCGTTTTGATTGCCATCCGCCCAGGCAGTCACAGTCGCCACAGTCGGCTCATTTGTGTAAATAGATACTCTGGCTCGGCCGGTGGCGTCGGTATTGACCGCCTTTGTCTGGAATGCTTCCGAGCCGGATAGGTCGAAACTGCCATTATTAAGGGTGAAGATCACCGGGATATTGTTGACATCTTTCCCCCCCTCGGTAACATGCGCGATCACTGGATGCTCGCGCTGATCGGGCAGTATGTTGACCGCCGACTCAAAGTTCAAGGTCACAACGACCTCGCCGGGCAGGGGCGTAGGCTCAGGGGTATAATTGGGGTCTACTGTCGGCGGCACCACCGTGGGCGGCGGGTCTTTCGGCGGCTCCGGCGGCGGGGCCGCGCCGGCGGTCGGCGGCGGGGCATTGCCCTGGCCGGCCTGAATCCCTTCATTGATCATTTGTGAGGTGCCCACCACGCGCAGGTAAGGCTCGACCCCGAACATATTGAACATCACCAGGGGAACGTTATGGATAACCTGGACTTGCACGGTCAAGCCTGGGAGCCCCGGCTGGTTCCATTCAGGTTCTGGCGCGTCAAAGTCCATGAAGCCACGCACCCGCGTTCCAAAAATTCCCGGCTCGTCCTGCTCAAAACAAGCGTCGGTATCACAATCTATAAAAATCCGCAGACCGCGCGCCTCTGCTCGGGCCACCCACTTGATCAGTGCAACACGGCGAGTGTAGTAAGCCGCATCGCTCTCATTGTTTCCCGAACAATATGGATACCCACCCGGCGTAGGTCGTCCCCGGTAAGTTTCCAAACACATTCCCTGCGGCGGCTGATAGGCCGTAGCAAACCGCGCGGCCTGCCGGGCCGCGTGATTCACCGTCAACAATCCCTGCACCATAAAAGCGCCATCAATAATGGCGAAGAACACCAAGAGAAGCACAGGGAGAATCAGCGCAAACTCCACCAAACTTTGACCGCGTCTTAGTAATCGCATAGCAACCTCCCACTTAAACTAACACTTTCCTAACATTTATATAATAGATTTATGCAACCCCGCTGTCAACAGTACTTAAGTCCAGGGCTATCGCATTTCAAAAAGTCCCGCCTGTAAGACTGTCTGTTTTGCCGCTAAAGCGGCGTTTTTAAGGACGATTTTTGTGGCGGGGCGAAGCCCCGCCACAAAAATCCCTTTTATCCCCGGCCCTCAGGCCGTATTC
>JAKQHY010000045.1 GCA_029555965.1 Chloroflexota bacterium
GGAAGAAGGCTCCGACCGCGCCGACGAAGTCCACGTCATCGTGCCGGTGTGGGGACGGGCGGCGTTGGGGCTGGCGGTGGTGCTGGCGCTGGGCGCGGTGGTCGTAGTCTACAACGGGGTGGGCGCGGAAACGATGCGCGAGCTGCGCCTCTTCGACGTGCTGATGACCCTGGGGACGCTCACGTTGCCGCTGGGGTCGGCCCTCCTCATCAACTTCGTCGTCGGCGCGGACATGAAAACGTTTTACACCGCGCTGATGGCGCCGGCGAGCAACAGCCTGCCCGGCCCCACCCTCTTCGGCGTCGTCCTGGCGGTGCTGGCGACGCTGGGCCTCTCGATTGCACTGGGTCTGTGGTGGAATTCCGCCCGCTGGCCTATTATCGCGCTCATCCACTACGGCATCTTCTTTGTGACCTACAGCTCCTTCTTCACCTACGGCTGGGGGATGTTCACTGGCATGATCGGCGGGCTGGCCTACTGGATGGCGCAGCAGGGCGTTCAACGGGGCACACAGCCCTGGTACTACTACGGACTCGTCGGCCCGCTGTACGAATACCTGCCCCTCCTCTTTTCCATCCCGGCGGGTGTGGCGGCGATAGGGCACGCTCTCACGGCAAGAAGCAAGAAGCAAGAAGCAGGAAGCAGCGGATCGGCGGAGCAGTGGATCGGCGGAGCAGCGGAGCAGCGGATCAGCGAGTCGGAGTCCTCAGTCCTCAGTCCTCAGTCCTCAGTCCTTAGTCCTCAGTCCTCAGTCCTCAGTCCTCAGTCCTCAGCCCTTGTCAACCGCCTGTTTCCGCTTTTCCTGTTGGCCTGGGCCTTGCTTTCCTGGGTCGCCTACGCCTACGCCGGGGAGAAAATGCCCTGGTTGTTCGTCCATATCGCGTTCCCGCACCTCCTGCTGGCCGCGTGGGGACTGGGGCGCTGGTTGGAAGACGTGACGTGGGACGATCTCATCGCCCGACGCGGGTGGGTGCTGCCGGTCGCGCTGTTTTTCCTATGGCGCGCGTTGGCTGCGTACCTGGGCGCCACCGCCGACATCCGGGAGGCGTTCTTCGGCGAAGAGGGCATCAAGATGACCCTGGAACGGTTACAACCCCTGGGAACCGTGTCGGGTGTGTTCAGCGGCGTGCTGCTGTTCGGCGGGCTGACCTTCTGGGCGGCGGATGCGCTGGGCTGGCGGCGCGCGTGGAAACTGACGCTGCTGACGATCACGGGCATCATCGCCGGCTTTACCGTGCGCACAATGATCATGCTGAATTACATCAACGCCGAACTGCCCACTGAGTACATGGTCTACGCGCACGCCACGCCGGACGTGAAAGTGGCCCTACGGCAAATCGAGGGCGTCTCCTGGCGGTTGACGGGCACACCACACAACGTCCAGGTGGCCTTCGATTGGGACATCGCCTGGCCGTTTATGTGGTACATGGACACACAATACCCGAATCACTACACGCTGCCCGACCCCATTGACGCGGAACGCCTGTTGAACAGCCCCGTGATCCTGGTCGGCAGAGATAAGTGGGCCGAAGTGGAAACCATCGCTGGCGACGCCTACGAAGCCTTCACCTACAAATCCATCTGGTGGCCGATTGAGGACTACAAAGACTTAACACTGGAGCGCATACAGACGGCTTTAGCCGATCCCCTCCGGCGTGCGGCCCTCATGGACATCATCCGCGACCGGGACTACACCGCGTACGCCCGGCTGCGGGACCCAGAAGCGCCATTTACGTTCCAGACATGGCCGCACCGCGTTGAATTCCGCCTGTACGTGCGGCGCGATCTGTCGCCGGAAGTGTGGCGCTACCGACTGGAAGCGAACGGGGTCAGTGACGCGCCCCAGACTGGGACGGACGCCACCCAGGATGCGTTTGCTCGTATAGAGCGCGCCCTGCCGGCAACGATGCGTGCGGCCTTGCCGGGGACGGCGGCGCGTGGCGTGGCCGTTGCGCCCGACGGCACACTTTATGTGAGCGACACGGCGCAACATTGCATCTGGCACCTGGCGGCAGACGGCGCCGTGCGGCACTATTGGGGCGGTTACGGCGCAGGGGAAGGCCAGTTCAACGAACCCTGGGGGGTGGCCGTAGACGCGCAGGGCAACGTCTATGTGGCGGATACGTGGAATCACCGCGTGCAGAAGTTTGACGCGCAGGGGCAGTTCCTTCTGAGCTGGGGGCATTTCTCCCAGGTGCAGGCGTATGACCTGGGCGGGCAGGGCGTGTTCTACGGGCCGCGCAGCATCGCGGTCGGGCCGGAGGGGGCGATCTACGTGGCCGACACTGGCAACCAGCGCGTACAGGTGTTCGACGCCGAGGGCCGCTTCCTGACCGAATTCGGCGGCGCGGGCGATGCGTTGGGCCGTTTGAACGAACCGACCGGCCTCGCGGTGGACGCAGGCGGCCAGGTGTTCGTCGCCGACACGTGGAATCAACGGGTGCAGGTGTTTACATCGGACGGCATCCCTCTGCAAGAATGGACGGTCCCCCCCTGGGGCGGCGTCGGGGCGGAGGAGCCGCCCGGTCTCGCGGTGAGGAACGGGCAGGTGTATGGCACCGATCCGCTCAACGGGCGCGTGCTGACGTGGACTGAGGCGGGGGCGGCGGCCTGGGCCTTGCGAGATGCTGGCGGTCTTAACTTTGTGAGCGGGGTCGCGGCGACGCAGGACACATTGTACGTAGCGGATGCGCATACCGGCGAGGTGCGAGGATACTCACTTCCATAAAAATTGGTGAACCTTTTTTGGGGGGATACTGTATGAATTATGGAACAGGACAAAAGGGAAAGTGCTTTGCAAATTGGGTGAACAGGCATATAATATCGCCTGTTGTCGTTTTAGCAATGCTACCCTTTCCCCCTGGATGTTGAGGCATTGGTAGCAGAGGATACTAACCGCATATTAAAACTACCTTTTTTCATCAGCAGATTGAAAACCAATGCCCCTGAAACTGCGCTGCGCGTTTAGCTCACGAGTGAACCAGCGGCCTCTCCAGTGACAAACGCGGTCAAAGTCGCAGAGAGTATTTTGTCCCTAATCTGTTGATAGAGGCGGACAGATTTGATAGCGCTTGGTATATTCACTTAACACACGAGGACTTATATGGCAAGTACACAGCATCTACTTGATATCAGAAACCTGGTCACGCGCTTTTATACGGAAGAAGGGGTGGTTCACGCCGTCAATGACGTTTCCTACATGCTGGATGAAGGCGAAACATTGGGGGTGGTGGGCGAAAGCGGTTGCGGGAAAAGCGTTCACGCCCTCTCCATTATGCGCTTGATCGCCTCCCCCCCCGGCAAAATTGAGGGCGGGCAGATTCTATTCCGGGGAAGGGATTTGTTGACCCTGAGCGATGATGATATGCGCCGGGTGCGGGGCGCGGAGATCGCGATGATTTTCCAGGACCCCATGACTTCTCTGAACCCGGTGAAAACGGTGGGATTCCAAATTATGGAAGCGCTGATGCTCCATGAGGGGATGGATAAAACGCACGCGAAGGAACGCACCGCAGAATTGTTGGACCTCGTGGGCATCCCGGAAGCAAAGCAGCGGGTGGACGATTATCCACACCAATTCTCCGGCGGGATGCGCCAGCGCGCGATGATTGCGATGGGTCTGTCGTGCAATCCGAGCATTCTGATTGCCGACGAGCCAACCACCGCGTTGGACGTGACCATCCAGGCGCAGATCGTAGACCTGGTGAGGCGCTTGCAGCAGAAATTGGGAATGACCGTCATCTGGATCACGCACGACCTGGGCGTGGTGGCCGGGTTAGCGCAGCGCGTCAATGTGATGTACGCCGGTAAGATCATCGAGGCGGGGCCGGTCAAGCAGATTTACAGCAATCCCAATCATCCGTATACGGTGGGTCTGCTGGGATCGCTGCCCAGCCACGGCACCAAGCGGGCCGCGCGCCTGTTCTCCATTCCGGGTGAGCCGCCGGACCTGGTGGGCGGCGCGGTAGGGTGTGCGTTTGCGGCCCGGTGCAACTACAAAGTCCCCCGGTGTTTGCAGGAAACTCCCAAACTGGAAGAAGTCGCGCCGGGGCATATTGCGGCATGTTGGGAAAAAGATAAAGTGAGGAGAGTGTAACATGGCCGAAGCGGTGCAAACGACCACTCCAAGCAAGAAAAAAATCATCCTGCAAGTCAGGGATTTGAAGAAATATTTCCCGATTCGGCGTGGGCTTTTCCAGCGTCATATCGGCGATGTCAAGGCCGTGGACGGCGTCAGTTTTAACGTATACCAGGGTGAAACACTCGGGCTGGTGGGCGAGAGTGGCTGCGGCAAGACGACGACCGGCCGCACCATCATTCGTATTTACGATCCAACCGAGGGGCAGGTGCTGTTCAAGGGACTGGACCTGGCCGAGCTTAGCGTCAACCAGATGCGCGAGATGCGGCGCAGTATACAGATGGTCTTCCAGGACCCCTACGCGTCGCTGAATCCGCGCATGAGCGTCCTGCAAATCGTCGGCGAGCCGTTGGAAGTGTTCCGGTTGGCGAACAAGGAAGAACGCCGTGAGCGCGTCGCCCACTTGTTGCAACTGGTGGGACTGAACCCTGATTTTATGGTGCGGTATCCCCACGAATTCTCTGGCGGGCAGCGCCAGCGCATTGGCCTGGCCCGCTCTCTAGCCCTGAACCCTGATCTGATCATCTGCGATGAGCCGATCTCCGCGCTGGACGTGTCTATCCAGGCGCAGGTGGTCAACCTGCTGGAGGATTTGCAGCAGCAGTTGGGGCTGACCTACGTGTTTATCGCGCACGATCTGAGCATGGTGCGCCACATCAGCGACCGTGTGGCCGTGATGTATCTGGGCAAAATCGTCGAATTGACCGACCGGGAAACGCTCTACGCGAACCCGCTGCATCCCTACACAGAGGCGCTGCTGTCGGCCATCCCCGTGCCCGACCCGGTGGTGGAAGAGAAACGCCAGCGCATTCTGCTGGAAGGCGACCTCCCCAGTCCGGCGAACCCACCCCAGGGCTGCAACTTCAGCACCCGTTGCCCCAAGCGGATAGGTATTTGCAGCGAGGTGGAGCCGGATTTTGTCGAGTCCGAACCGGGGCATTTCTGCGCGTGCCATCTGGTCAAGTCGGTGTAACTCGCATTAAAATTCCTGTGGTTTCATCAGCAGATTAAGCGGATTTAGCAGATGACTCTCCTGAAAAAAGGAGGGCTAACCACAAAGGACACGAAGGACACGAAGAAAATTCAGGGAAGGCTTAAAACTATTCACTTTAAACTTCATTAGTGTCAATTTTGTTAACTCGTGCCTCAAATTCCTTTGTGTCCTTTGTGTCCTTAGTGGTTTTTTCAGTGGAGTCAGCAGATGACTTGTTTTAAGCCGACCGAAAATCTGCTTAATCTGCTAAATCTGCTGACGGAAAGTGGCGTTTTGTGGTGTGTCAGGTAAGTTTGTGGTTTACAGATTTGGCAATGGATATAAGGAGGTGATGCACAGTCAGCAAGTATCCAACAAGAAGTTTCAACTATAGCAGTTTGAATATCCCCAATTAGACAATCCAATTTGAAGGAGGATGAGATGTTTAAGAAAGCGTTATGGACAATGGTCGGTCTGTTGATCGTGGCCAGCATGGCTTTGGCCGCTTGCGCGACCCCGACGCCGCAGACCATTACCGTCGTTGAGACGGTGGAGAAGGTCGTCGAGAAAGAGGGTGAGAAAGTCACCGTCGTCGAGACGAAAGAAGTAGTGAAGGTCGTCACCGCGACCCCTGAGCCGGAGAAAGAAGTAGTCTTCAAGTCCGCCGACCCCAATACTCTGGTTGTGGCGCAGATTGACGAAGGGATTGACACCCTGGACCCGGCCTGGAACTACGAGAGCGCCGGCGATGGCGTCATCCTCAACGTCTACGATCAGTTGGTCACGTACGCGGGCACGAAGGCAACCGAGTTCGTGCCGTCTCTGGCCGAGAGTTGGGAAATCTCTGACGACGGCTTAACCTATGTCTTCAAGATCCGCGAGGGCGTCAAGTTCCACAACGGCGCCGACCTGACGGCGGAAGACGTGGCCTACAGCCTCCAGCGTGGTCTGCTACAGGGCGGCACCTGGTCCCCGCAGTGGCTCTACACCGAGCCGCTCTTCGGCATCGGCGTCTACGACGTCGCCGAGCTGGTGGACGAGACCGGCGCGTTGGATGACGATCCCGCCGGGCTGCAAGCGGCCGATCCCGAGAAATTGATGGGTGCCTGCGAGGCCGTGATGAACGCCTTCCAGGCTGACGAGGCCGCCGGGACTGTGACCATCAACCTGGCGACGCCGTGGGGGCCGTTCCTGGCCACCCTGGCGCAGAGCTGGGGTTCCATCCTGGACAAGGATTGGGCCATCGAGAACGGCACCTGGGATGGCGACTGCGCCACCTGGCAGAATTTCTACGGTATCACCTCTGAGACTTCCCCCATCCGCGACAAGACCAACGGCACCGGCCCGTACATGCTGGAAAGTTGGGTCCCCGGCGAGGAATGTGTTCTGGCGAAAAACCCCAACTGGTGGCGCACCGAGCCGACCTTCGAGGGCGGCCCGACGCAACCTACCATTGATCGCGTCGTGCTCAAGGGTGTCTCTGAGTGGGGCACACGCTTCGCGATGCTCCAGGCCGGCGACGCCGATACGGGGGATGTGCCGCGCGAGAACGTAACCCAGGTTGATCCTATGGTGAGCGAGTGGTGTGAATACGATCTCGCCAGCGATAGCTTCAATTGTGAAGCCACTGAGAACACCAGCGGCCCCCTGCGGTTATACAAGGGCCAACCCAGCACCACCCGCACGGACGCCCTGTTCGTCTTCAACATCAATACCGATGGCGGCAACCCCTACATCGGCAGCGGTCAACTGGACGGCAACGGTATTCCCGCGGACTTCTTCAGCGACATTCACGTCCGCAAGGCCTTCAACTACTGCTTCGACTGGGACGCCTACATCCAGGACGCGCTGGCCGGCGAGGCCGTGCAAGTTTCCGGTTACGCGATCCCCGGGATGCTCGGGTACGATCAGAATGGCCCGATGTACCACTTCGATATGGATAAGTGCGCCGAAGAAATGGCCCTGGCTTGGGATGGCAAAGTCGCGGAAGTGGGCTTCCGCCTGCAGATTGGGTACAACACCGGCAACGTGACCCGCCAGACCATCGCCCAGATTCTACAGAACAATCTGTCTGCGGTTGACGAGAAGTATCAGGTCGAGATCATCGGCCTGCCGTGGCCGAGCTTCCTGGCCGCCTACCGCGCCAGCCGCTTGCCCATCGCCGTTTCGGGTTGGGCCGAGGACTTGCACGACCCGCACAACTGGGCGCAGCCCTTCCTGGTCGGCACCTACGCTTCGCGCCAGGTGCTGCCGGATGACCTGTTGGCAGAGTTCGAGGCGAAGGTGAGTGCGGCAGTGGCCGCCACCAGCGACGATGAGCGCGCCAAGCTGTATCAGGAACTCACCCAGATGGATTACGACAACGCGTTGGCTATTCGCCTGGCGGTAGCTACCGGGCGTCGTTACGAGCAGCGCTGGTTGGGCGGTTACTACTTCAACCCCATCCAGGGCACGGACACGCGGTATTACACCACCACTAAGGAGTAAGCGCGTCTGTTATCCAGAACAGGAGAGGGCAGTGGCCCTCTCCTGTTCCCCTGCAATAGCCAGTTGTCATGCGCGCTACGGAATGGGTAAGGGATGGCTGACACTATCTTACTTATTCCGTATCACACATCACGGAGGTTGAAGCGATGGTCAATTATATTATTCGACGGTTGTTGATGGTTCCCCTGCTGCTTTTCGGCGTCACCGTGCTCATTTTCTTGATGTTGCAATTTCTGTCGCCGGTAGAACGCACGGCGCTCTACGTGCGCGAGATACCCAAGAATGATGCCGTGCTGGAAGGCATTATTAAACGGTACGGGTTGGATCAACCACCTCACATCCAATATTGGAAGTGGCTCGTCGGCACCACCGATCCGCGCACCGGGAAGACCGTAGGGGGCATTTTGCGCGGCGATCTGGGGTATTCCCGCACGGCGTCGCAGCCGGTCGCCGATATGCTGGTGCGGCGCTTCCCGGCAACTCTGGAAATGGCGCTGCTGGCGGTGATTCCGGTGGTTGCTGGCGGTATTTTCCTGGGTGTGGTCGGGGCCGTCAACCATAACAAATTCCTGGATCACGCGGTGCGGATTTTCGGGATTGTCGGCTGGTCTTTCCCCGACTTTGTGTTTGGCTTGCTGCTGCTGATGGCTTTCTACGTGGGAACCGGGTGGTTCCCGCCCGGTCGGCTCTCAGACTGGGCCAACCGGATCGTGATGTCGCCGGAATTTCGGAATTACACCAGCATGCTCACCATTGATTCTCTGTTGAATTTGCGACTGGACATTTTCTGGGACGCGGTGCGGCACCTGGTCTTGCCGGTGATCTCGCTGGCCTACCTGTGGTGGGCGCTGACGCTGCGAGTGACGCGCTCTTCAATGTTGGAGACGCTGCGCCAGGATTACATCACCACAGCCCGCGCCAAGGGCCTGAGTGAGCGTGTGGTCATCAATCAACACGCGCTGCCCAACGGGCTGCTGCCGGTGGTCACGCTGGCCGGCGGCACGGTGGTTGGGTTGTTGGGTGGGGTTGTTATTATCGAAACGGTCTTTAACTACCCCGGTATCGGTTCGGCAGCCGCCGAGGCAGCCAGCAACCTGGATGTGGTTACTGTGTTAGCCTTTGTATTGTTTAACGGGGCGATTCTGGTGTTCGCCAACGTGATTGTGGACATTTTGTACGCCTACATTGACCCGCGTGTGCGCTTGGACTAAGCCTAGGAGAAGAAAACGATGACAACGCAAGAAGTAACATTACCCCAAACACACCATCGTACAGCGGGCTGGTTCGAACGCTGGGTGGGGCATGACACCTACCGCACCCTGAAGGGCTTGGTAACGAATCCCATTTCGGTCATTGGGCTGTTACTGTTGGCCTTCTTCATTTTCGTGGCCGCCGCGGCCCCCATCCTGGCGCCCTATGCGCCGGGAACAAGCACGTCACGTATTCCGCGCGATGGGTTTGGCGCCGTGCCGAAACCCCCCGGCGCCGAATGGAAGTCGCGCCAGCCGCCGTTGCCGTTCTGGTGGAAAACCATCACCGGCAAAGATCAGTGGGTCCATTTAATGGGCACCGCCAGCGGACAGTGGGATATCTACTATGGTGTGGTCTGGGGGACGCGCACGGCGTTGGCCGCCGGCCTGCTCATCACGACCTGCGGGCTGCTCCTTGGCTGTGCGGTTGGCGCTATCTCAGCCTTTTACGGCGGCTGGGTGGATATGGTGTTGATGCGTATCACCGATCTGTTCCAGGCATTCCCCTTCCTGTTGACGGCGATGACGCTCTCGGCGGTCTTGACGCCCAAGTTGGGGAAAGGGCTATTTGCCCCCGGCATTGCATTGATTGTGTTCAGTTGGATGGGGTTCGCCCGCCTTTTGCGCAGCGACATCCTTTCCCTACGTGAACGAGAATACGTTTTGGCTGCGCGGGTCATCGGCGTGCGGGATATGCGGATCATGTTTCGTCACATTCTGCCCAACGCCATCTTCCCCACCCTGGTACTGGCCTCGATGCGCATCGGCAGCTACGCGATCACCTTCGCCGGTCTGAGCTTCCTGGGCATCGGCGCGGAGGTCGGCTACCCTGACTGGGGGCAATTGCTCTCCTTCGCTCGCAACTGGATGACGCAGTTGGGCGAGTACTGGTACATCGTGATGTTCCCTGGCGTGGCGCTGGTGCTGTTCGTCCTCTCGTGGAACCTGGTGGGCGACGCCCTGCGCGATGTGCTTGACCCGCGCATGCAAGGTTCGCGGTAACATCAATTTTTCTAAAATCAAAAGACCTGACAAAGAACTGTCAGGTCTTTTTTATTTCCGTTAAATCCGTTGACCTCGCTTGATCGAATGGGGATTCCACACTGCATTGAGGCCATCCCCAAACAAATTCCACCCCAGGCTGAACAGGATGAGCGCCAGCGTCGCCGGAACAAAAACCCACCAGAATAGAAAGGGATTGCCGCCCGGTCCGATGATCCAGTTGCGCCCAACCACCAACAGCAGGCCCCACGGCAGCCCCGCGCCGATCCCGATGAAGGTGAACGCCGCTTCCAGAATGACCATCCCCCCCACGTCCCGCGCCGCCAGCACGATGGCCGGCGCAATGGCATTGGGCAGCAAGTGCCGGAAGATGATCCGCAATGAGCTTGCCCCGGTCGTTTTGGCAGCCATCGCGTAGTCGGTCTGTTTCAGCGTGAGCATATTGGCGTGAATGAGGCGCGCGTAGGGCATCCAGGAAAAAGCGATCAGCGCCAGCATCACCGGATCCACGCGGAGGAAATGGAGCACGGCCTGCCCGAAATTGTGCGGCGTTTCCACAGCTTCCGGCAAAATGGTGCGGAAGAGAAAAATGCCGGCAATGGCCGGGAAAGTGAGGAAGGCGTCCGTGACGCGCATCAGCACGCGGCTGACGAGGCCGCCGGCATATCCGCTGAGGGCGCCCACGCTGATGCCAAACCCGGCGGTGAGAACGGTGGTCAGCAATCCAAAGCGCAACGTCGGCCACGCGCCCCAGACGAGGCCGTAATACACGTCCCATCCGCCGGGCGCCGTGCCGAGAGGCGCCTCCGCGCTAGGAGGGCGCGGCGCGCGCAGCGCCGTCGGACGGTAGCCAGGGAGGGTGCGCATCGCGGTGGGGTCGGCAGGGTCTTCCTGCGGTGCGAGCCACGGCGCGAGCCACGCGACGCACAGAAAGCCGCCGATGATCAACAGGGCCAGAAGATTGTGCCAGTTACCCAGGAAGCGACGTCGGCGGCTCATAGGTCTGTGACCCCTTCCCGCACGCGCGGGTCAATGAGGGCCTGGACGATGTCCAGAATGAGCATCACCGGCAGCACCAGCCCCACGCTGTAAAGCGCAAAGCCCATCGCCATGGGCGTGTCGGGCGCGCCCCGCGCGGAGGCGACGATGAGTTCCGAGACGCCGGGGATGCTGAAAATCACTTCGATGACGAAAACCCCCATAATGAGCGAGGCGGTGGACAATCCGATGCTGTTCAGGGCGGGGAGCATGGCGTTGTGCAGGACGTGCCGCCAGACGATGACACGAGCGCGCAACCCCCGACCCCGCGCCGCCATCACATAATCCTTGGTCATTTCTTCGAGCATCGCCGCCCGCGTGATGCGGCCGAGCGTGGCCCAATGTACCATGCCCAGCGTGATGCAGGGCAGCACCAACCGCCGGAGCGCGTCCAGGCTGATGCGCGGCTGTCCATTGAGCAATCCGTCCACGGTCAACAGGCCGGTGTAGGATGTGAAAGCGGAATCCTGGATGAGATACTGTTCGGTGATGCCCAGGCGTCCCGGTGGAAACCAGTGGAGACCGGCATAGAAAATTCCCAACAGGACCAGCGCCAGGATGAAGGGCGGCGTGGCGGTAGCGAGAAATGCCAGCCCGCGAAACACATAGTCGCCCAACTGATGGGGGCGCGCCCCGGCGATCCCCCCGCCGACGATCCCCAGGGGGATGAGCAGCAACACAGAATACAGTGTTAATTCGGCGGTGGCCGGCGTCCGCGCCAGCAGCGCAGGCAAAATATCCGCACGGAACCCAGGACTCCAGCCCCAATCGCCCTGGAGTAAGCGCCCGGCCCAGCGGACGTATTGCACCGGATAGGGATCGTCCAGCCCGTGTTCCTTGATGATCTGCTGCCGGACCAACTCTGGGTTGTAGTTGGGGTTGTTGGAATTGCCTCGCGGCAAATACAACTCGGCGCGCGTCTCCACCGGCGCCAGCATGAGGACGCCATAGAGCGTCGCCGTGATAATCAGCAGGGTGACGGGGACGGCCAACAAGCGGCGAAAAATGAATTTTAGCAAGATCGGCATAACGCCTCGTTAGCAAAAAGGTTTAACAAGCATAGACCAAAGAGCGTGGTTGGAGAAGCGATAACTATCCAGGATTGGCGCTGGTCAGATGGACAGTTTCTATGGACTACATGTGACCACGCGAGTGACCGCCGCGCCGGAGAAACGGCAGGTCATCGTGAAGCCCGTGTCAAATTGAACTTCTATCAGCGTCACAGGGCCTTTGCGTTCAGTGCGGGTGATGGCGTACCTTTCACTTAGCCGCTCCTGCTGGTTGCGCAGCCATTCCACCACGGCGCCTTCCACCACAAAGGTTCTTGTCGGATCGTCGCGCCAGCGCTGTTCCCCGGTCAAGCCGGCGTGAACCATGTCGCCAATGCGGGTCTCGAATTTTTTCGTGATGTCTTCGCAGAAAGTGACCCGCTCGCCCATAACAACGCACTGCAACGCGAACCCAGTGTCAAACGCAACGGTCACGTAGGAAGTATAGAGGTCTTCCGTGATCGTAGCGAATTCGGCGAATTGGACGGTATAGTGCGGCGTGAACCGCTGCCCGTAATTTTTCGCCTCAATGCGGTTTTGCCCCGTCGCTTCGACGGCCTCGACGCCGCCTTGCAACGTGGTGGCGACCAGGCGGGCAACCTGCAATTGGGGGGCGCGGATAGGTTGCATGATGAGGACGTGGATGATCACTGCCGGAACAACGGCAACCAGCAATCCAAGCATCAGCGCGCACCACGAACGCAGCCCCATCCGCCCGCGCGCGTCGGTATAATCCCAGGCGGCATCCGAGGCTCGCGTTTCGAGATAGCCGACCGCAAATCCCAATAACACGTTGGGGATGAGCGCAAGGATCATGCGCACTTCATTGGCTTCGAGATAAGGACGCAGAGTCAACCTGGCGAAGCGTGGGTTGACCACACTGGCGATAAAATCGAACCCCTCAAAGGGAATATGTCCGGCGATCCAGGTAAGCGCGCCCAGACTGGCTGCCCAGAGTAACGCCGTCCACCCTACCCCCGATAGGAGTATGCCCAGGTAGCCTGTCGCGCCGCCAATGAGCAGAGCGCAGGGTAATCCGAGCATAAGCAAGCCCCATGCGAAATCGGCGGAAGCGCGGGACAACACAAGGCCATCGTACCCCCAGACAAACAACGCCAATCCCAAACCGAAAAATGCCCCATACCCTGCGCCGGCTATCCGCAACACAACCGTTGGCGCCTGGCGCGGTTGATCCGTTTTGACGACCCCATTATCATACATAAAAAATCCTCTCTGTGCTGATTTTTTATCTCTTCCCTACGTTCTTCGCGTACTCTACGATGAAAACGCGCAACTCCAATATACGACACACACCTAAGCGAGGCTAACGATGCGCACACAGGCATTGCCTTTCTGCCGATAGGTGTTAACATGGCGTCTGCTTTATACTAACCAATGTCACAACATCAATGAGAAAAGGTATGTACCACTGGATACGTTCTTTCAAATGGTTGATTGTTTTAGGGTTGGTGCTGCTTCTGCTTGGCGGCTTATACGCCTGGCAGACCATCGGCGCGCAACCCATCGTTGTGGTCGTCACGCCAACCGCGGCCGCCGACACGCTCCCCACCGCCACACGGACGGAAGTCCCCACCGTGACGCCGTCGCCGACCTTGCCCAAAACATCGCCCACCCCGTTGCCGCCGACCTGGACCGCGACTCCCCCGGCAACCCCAACACCGCTTCCGACTAAGACCCCCTTACCCACGGCGACGCCCACCGTTACCCCCACCCTCGCGCCGATTGCGCCGGTGGCCTCAGCGCCGGTGTTGACCAACACGGGCGTTATCACCTCCACAATGCCACAGCCCACGCCGATGCCTATTATCCCACAACCCAAAGGCGCGATCAACATCTTGCTGTTGGGCAGCGACCGCCGGGAGGAGAAAATCGCGCGCACGGATGTGATGATGATCGCGGTGGTTTATCCCGACGTGCCTTCGGTCAGCTTGATTTCCATCCCACGGGATTATTACGCCTGGATTCCCACGTGGGGGTTGGACAAAATCAACACAGCCTATCTGCGCGGCGCCAAAAACGGTTATCCGGGCGGCTCGCCCTCTCTGGTCAAAGCCACCATTGAATATAATTTCGGCATCCCCATCCACTATTACGCTATGGTAGACTTCAAAAGCTACCGCAGCATTGTAGATGCAGTGGGCGGGGTAGACATCATTGTCGAATGTCCCTTGCACGATACATACCCTGATGATGAGGTCGAAAGCGGTGTGACCGACATTGATCTGGAACCGGGACTCCATCACCTGAATGGGAAATTCGCCCTGTGGTATGTTCGGTCGCGGTGGAACACCTCCGATTTTGATCGGCATCGCCGCCAGCAACAAGTGCTGCGGGCGATCTTCCACCAGGCGCTCAGCCAGAACTTGCTGACCCGAATTGACGATTTGTGGAACGTCTATCAGGATGAAGTTGAAAGTGATATGGGCCTGCCAGAACTTGCCTATATGGCCTCCGTGGCGGCGCGACTGGATGAAAGCGATGTAAAAAGCCGTTTCATACGGGGCGCGACACTGCTGACCTCATGGACAGCCCCTAACGGCGGCGCGGTCCTGGTGCCGAAGTACGATGCACTCTACGAGTTTATCAAGGAAGCGGCGCAGCCGCCTGTGACCAGTCGGGCGTCTCAGCGCGCTTACCGCGTCCGGGTGCTCAACGGTACCGGCAACAGCAGTTGGGGGCAGGTAGCCGCCTATCGGCTGGGGCTGGAAGGGTTTTGGGTTACGGATATTCAGGACATCACGTATACCACAACCACGTCGGTAGTGGACTTCACCACCACCAGTAAAGGTTCACCGATTGCCCGCTTATTGCAACTTTACAAGTTATCCCAGAGCGCCGTTGTCGCCCAACCTACTGAAGACAGCCCGGTGGATTTCCAGGTAACGTTAGGGCGCAATTATGATCCCTGCGTCGGCACAGTCACCGCGCGCTGGAATGTCGCCCCAACACCCACGCCCATTCCAACAGAAACACCCGCATCGGAAGCTCCGACGCCAGAGGCGCCCGCGCCGGAAGTCCCAGCGCCGGAGACGCCCGCACCAGAGACGTCCACACCAGAGACGTCCACACCAGAAGCTCCGGCGCCAGAGACGCCCACACCAGAAGTCCCAGCGCCAGAGACGCCCACACCGGAGACGCCGTGAAGTTCCGTTAGATTGGTTAGTTTACACGCAAAAGCCCCCGCGTTCGGGGGCTTTTGTATACGCCTTAACGCAATTTACCCTGCTGATTCAGCCGTGATCACCCGCGCGGGCAAACGCAGCAAGAACTTCGTCGTGTCGTCTTCCCCTTTTGCTATAGTAACAACGCCGCCCATTTCTTTGCAAAGGCGCAGCGCAGTAATCAGGCCGATGTCCATGTCCGTATCCGGTTCTTCAATCATCGGTTGCCCCACCTGCGGCTCATACATCAAGATTTTCTCTTCAGGGGTTTGAGTTACTTCAAATAAGAGCCAGTCGCCACTTTTGGTTGGCTCACGCGCTGCGGCCAGGGATACGCCGCCCCGTTCGGCGAGTCGAGCAGCGTGAAACAGGAGACCGATCAGAATCCAACGCACCTGTGAAGCATCTGCCTGCATTTTGCCGAGATCGCCGCCGCCCCATAGATCAACGGCGTACTCACGTTTCGCCAGGATCGGCTGCGTTGTTTTGAGCAGATCCCCTAGCAAGTCAGCCACATCAAAAGACTTTTCATACAGATTCGTTTTGGAAGCATCGCCTTTCGCAACCTCAAAAACATCATTAATCATATCCAGGAGCTTCTTCCCCGCATCATAGATGGAGGTCAGGTCTTGTTGCTGGAATTCCGTAATCGGCCCATCAATTCCTTTCAAAATAACCCGTGAAAAGCCGGTGATGGCGTTGATCGGTGTTTTCAGGTCGTGTCCCATCTTGGACATAACTTCCATATCAAAACGCCTGGCGCGATTAGCCTTCCCAATGAAGAAACCGCTCTCCAATTCTGCCTGCACCGACACAATACGCGGCAACAAAGCATACGCCTGTTCCGGCGACAGTCCCTTCACCAGACCACTTGCCAGCACCTCCTGGACCCTGACAATATCTTTGCTCTGGAAATCTTCCAACATATCCAGAGCCGCGCCAACCTCTTGCGCCGGGCTGGGAACGAAGGGGTCGGCAACCAGGAGTGCGATCAAACGGTCCACGAAGTTTTCAAAGCGGGCACGAAGTTGGGACACGTCCAACGAGACCGGCGTCAGGCTTATGAGGGCATTCATCCAAACATCGGCGATTTCCTGTTGATGACCTTGTAAGATTTTGTGGATTTCAGACAATTCTGTTGTATTCATAAATATTCCTCTCATACCCCCAGAGCGCACAGCATAAGTTTATACAAAAAAGTGCAGCGCTAAGAATCTATCCGAAAATTCGTTTTGGCCCACGATTTGCGCCTAAAGGCGCGGCTTGAAGGGTATTTTTTCGTGGGCGGGCTACGCCCGCCCACGAAAAAATACCTTCCTGAAAGCGGCTTTAGCCGCAAGACCCGGCGCAGCGGCACAACGCCGCTATAATTTTCGGATAGGTTCTAAGTCTATAACCCATTATGAATCAAAAATCCGAGAAAGCAAACATCTCCAAGCCCTGCCTCCAAAGCCCTGCCTCCCTCCCCGCCTGTGGTATAATGCGCCCTATGAAAAACAGAACACTGCAAATTATCCTCACTTTGTGCTTCAGTGTGGCGGCCCTTTATTTTGCCCTCAGAGGCGTCAACTTCAGCGATGTCGCCAGAGCTTTGCGCCAAGTTCACCTGGGCTGGCTGTTGATCACGCTGGCTCTGCTCTTGATGACTCTGGTGATGCGTGCGGCGCGGTGGCAGGTGCTGTTAGGGCGCAAAGTCTCCTGGCGCGACGCTTTCGGACTGATCAACATCGGATATCTGGTGAGCGGGGTCGTGCCCGCGCGCGCCGGCGACCCGGCGCGCGCCTTCGCCGCCAGCCTGCGCGGTCCCGTCTCAGCCTGGGCGGCGCTGTCGGTCGTTATCGTGGAGCGGGTGCTTGATATGGTGCTGATCCTGCTGATGTTGCTTGGTACGCTGCCCTTCGTCGAAGGGATGCAGGCATACCTGGCAAGCAGTCAGGAAAATGGCAGCCTCTCGTATTCCCTTATGGTAACAGTCATGGGCGTCGCTGCGGTGGGGATGCTCGCCGGCTTTATTGCTGTAGCCTGGGCGCCGCGCAAAGTGGAGGCCATGGCCCGGAAGATACTCAGTCAAATGCACATCCCCACCCCAGAACGCTGGCTCAAACCATTGCACAGTATCCTGGATGGGTTGAGCGTGCTGCGTTCCCCCCGCGAGGGCGGCGCGGTCATCCTCTGGTCACTGGGGTTGTGGGTAATGACCCTGGCATACTTTTTCACGGCGATGTTGGCGTGCCGCAGTTTTTTACCGGAAGGCAATTTCTTCCTGCAAAGTATCGTATCTGTCTGGGCCAGCGCGTTCGGGATGATTTTTCCGGCAACCGGCGGAATTGGCTCTTTCCACGCCGCCGTGCAAATCGCGCTTGAATGGGGCTTTGACATTCCCAAAGACCTGGGGCTGACGTACGCCATCGTCGTCCATGCCATCGCCTACCTTAGCGGCATTGTTCTAGGGGCCATCACGTTGCTGGTGTGGGGAATTTCTTTCAAGAGCCTGGTCAGCAATGCCCAAAAGGTCGAAAAAACACCCACTTCTCAAGAATAAAACATCAAACATCAGCCAGCACACGGGTGAAGCTGATGTTTAACATTTGATTTTTACACATCACGGAGTTGTCTATGCATGTCCTGGTCGTCCTCACCTATTATCGCCCGCACACCAGCGGCCTGACCATTTACGCCGAGCGCCTCGCGCGAGAACTAGCGCGGCGCGGTCACCAGGTCACGATTTTGACCTCGCATTATTCCCACCAACTGCCGTTCACCGAAGAATTGGCAGGGGTCCGCGTAGTGCGCGCGCCGGTGCTGTTCCGCATCAGTAAAGGGGTCATCATGCCCACCTTCGGCTTTCTGGCATGGAAATATGTATGCGAAGCCGATGTGCTCAGCTTACATTTGCCACAGTTTGATGCTGCCGGGGTTGCCTTACGGGGACGCTTGCTGCGCAAGCCCACCGTTCTCACCTACCACTGTGACTTGAAGATGCCGCCGGGAATTTTCAACCGGCTTGTGAATCAGGTCATCAACCTGATGAACGACTTGGCCGGCCGTTTCACCCATCGCGTCGTGGCCTATACCGAGGACTTCGCCCGGTACTCTCCTTACTTGCAAAAGTTCAGCCATAAGCTGACCATTATCCCTCCCCCTATCGAGATGCCAGAGATAGGGGCTTCCGGCATCGCCGCGTTTGCCAGAATGCACAATCCCTACAAGCGGCGCCCCGTGATCGGGATGGCGGCCCGATTGGCAGCGGAGAAGGGAGTGGAAGTTTTGCTGGAAGCATTTCCACGCATCCTGGAGCAGTACCCGGGCGCGCGCATCCTGTTTGCCGGGCAGTATCAAAATGTGCTGGCCGAGGAAGCTTATGCGCAACGGCTCGATTTCCGCATCCGCCAGTACGAAGAACAGGAACAGTGGAAATTTCTGGATGTGTTGGATCCGGTGCAAATGGCCGCCTTTTATCCCAATCTGGACGTCCTGGTCGTGCCGAGTCTTAACTCCACCGAATCGTTTGGGCTGGTGCAGGCAGAAGCGATGTTGAGCGGCGTTCCCTGTGTTGCCAGCGATTTACCGGGGGTGCGCCAACCTATTTTGCAAACCGGTATGGGGGAGATTGCTCCCGTTGGCGATGCGGATGGATTGGCCGAGGCGTTGCTCAAAGTGCTCGATCACCGGGAAGCCTATCGGCGTCCCCGCGAAGAAATCGCGGCGCGTTTCTCCACCCAGCGCACAGTGGACGAGTACGAGAAATTGTTTGAAGCGATGCGTGGAAAAGTATAGCCATGTCCGATGCCGTCAAACTTTATTTTGAGGATTTTGACGCCAGCGTCAATATTGACACGGACTCGCGCACGATCACCCGGCAAGACCTGGAAACATTCACCAAATTGTCCGGGGACTACAATCCGCTGCATACGGACGAGGCGTTCGCCCGCAGCACGCCCTTCGGGGCGTTGATCGTCCAGGGCGCGCTGGTGCTCTCCATTGGCACGGGGTTAGCGAACAGTTTGGGCTATATGAGCGGGACGATTGAAGCCTTTGTGGGGCTGGATTGGCGGTATCGCGCGCCGGTCAAAGTGGATGATACGATCTGGGTCAACATCCGCTTCAAGGAAAAACGTCCGTTGGAAGGTTACGCGGGAGGATTGGTCACACTGAATGTGACGATTTTCAATCAGGAGCGCAAGGCCGTGCAAAGAGGCAAATGGACGCTGCTGGTACGCAGCCGCGAACCGAAAGCCTTATGAAGCAAGAAGCAGGAAGCAAGAAATTGGATCCTTGCTTCCTGCTTCTTGTATCTTGCTTCTTTACTCCGCGACCTGCCCGTCTTTCAATTGCAGGATCATATCTACATACTCATCCACCAGGCCGTCGTGGGAGGCCATCAACATAGTGATGTGCTCTTCCCGCACGATGCTTTGAAACAATCCCAGAATTTCTCGCGCGGTGCTGCTGTCCAACTCCCCGGTCGGCTCATCCGCCAGGATGAGTTGCGGCTTGTTGGCAAGGGCGCGCGCAATCGCCACACGCTGCTGCTGACCGCCGGACAACTCATAAGGGCGGTGGTCCATCCACTTGCGCAGGCCTACCAGGTCCAGGCAGTACAATGTGCGGTCGTGACGCTCGCGGGCGCGCACGCCTTTGATGCGCAGCATCAATTCCACGTTCTCATAGGCCGAGAGCGCGGGCAACAGGCCAAACGATTGGAACACGAACCCCAGATGCTCGCGTCGCCAGTTAGTCAACTGCCGGTCGTTCATTTGCATAAGATCGCGCCCCAACACCCGCGCCATCCCCGACGTGGGCTGATCCAGACCGCTCAGACAGTTCAACAAAGTGGTCTTCCCACTCCCGGAACGGCCCTTTAAGGCGATGAAATGTCCCGGCTCAATTTGCAGGTTAATCCCGCGCAGCGCCGGCACTTCCAGATGGGCGCCCACCTTATAAACCCGCCACAGTGCATTGGTTTCAATTGCGTACATATAATCGGCGCTAGGATCAGCGGTCTTCGTTTTCTTCGCCATAGGTGTGAAATGTGAGGTCATTCCTATTCCTTCCTTTTTCTGAAGTCGCCATGCAGCACACGATTGAGCAGACCACTCAGTCCCTTTGCCTTGCGCGCTTCCACGAATTGGGTCGCCAGCGCCTCAGCGTCGCGGACGTGTTCGATGTTCTCGGTCGGCAGCACCAGGATGCCTTCATCGGTCAATTCCAGGCGTGCCCGCCCTTTGATCCCAAACATTTCCAGGTATTCTTTGGGAATTTGAAGCCGTCCGGCAGAGTCGAGGACGGTCAGCTCTTCAAAGATTTCCTCATGTTCCGCCGCGACTTCGCCGGAGGTCTTGGCGCGCACCGTCTCGGTCGCCATTTTGCCGTCGCGGATCGCCACCACACGATTCACATGCCGCGCAATCGAGGGGTCGTGGCTGACGATCAGGGTCGTGACTTTC
Source organism: Chloroflexota bacterium (assembly GCA_029555965.1). GTDB lineage: Bacteria > Chloroflexota > Anaerolineae > B4-G1 > SLSP01 > JAKQHY01. The sequence goes on from JAKQHY010000045.1 coordinate 20,567, forward strand.
AAGTCGGCGTTCAGCTTCTTGAACATTTCGTAAATGGTCAGCGCCGTCGTCGAGTCCAACTCGCCGGTCGGCTCGTCGGCCAGCAGGAGCTTGGGGTCGTTCGCCAGAGCCACAGCAATGGCGACGCGCTGCTGCTCGCCGCCGGATAATTCCGACAGGCGGTGCTTCATGCGTTCTTTCAGCCCAACCATCTCCAGCAACACTTCGGCATGCTGACGCACAGCCCGCCCGGCCTTGCCCGCCAGCGTCATCGGGAGCTTGACGTTTTCCAGCGCATTGAGATACGGAATCAGATTGCGCGCCCCATGCTGCCAGACGAAACCGACTTCGGCGCGGCGATACTGGTTTAATTCCGCGTTGGACAGCTTGAGCAGGTCCTTGCCGTTCACCCAGGCGCGGCCCGCCGAAGGCCGATCCAATCCGCCGAGAACGTTCATCAAGGTGGATTTACCGCTGCCGCTGGCGCCGACAATGCCCATCAGTTCGCCTGGCTGCACCACCAGATCCAATCCCTGCAAAGCCACGACTTCCAGCCCGGCAACTTTGTAGATCTTCACCAAATTATCGCAAACAATAAACGATGTAGTTTCCGTTTTGGCCGGTTCGGTTGTACTTACTTGTTCCGCCATATCCTTATTCTTCCCCTTTACCAACCTGACACTAAGAATCTATCCGAAAATTCGTTTTGGCCCACGATTTGCGCCTAAAGGCGCGGTTTGAAGGGTATTTTTTCGTGGGCGGGCTACGCCCGCCCACGAAAAAATACCTTCCTGAAAGCGGCTTTAGCCGCAAGACCCG
>JAKQHY010000060.1 GCA_029555965.1 Chloroflexota bacterium
GTGAGCATGTTGAAGATGACCTTGTTCCAGTCAATCGCCATTTCGCCGCCGGGAATGCCTAACATGGCGATCTTGCCGCCATGACACATGTTATCCAGCATGTCACGGAAGGCGGTGGCGTTACCGCTCATTTCCAGCCCAACATCAAAGCCCTCGCGCATACCGAGTTGCGTCTGTACTGCCCGCAAGTCCGTTGTGCGTGCATCGACTGCCAGCGTGACGCCCATGTTGCGCGCCAGGGCCAGACGGTACGGGTTGACATCGGTGATCACGACATAGCGCGCCCCGGCGTGACGAACAACGGCTGCCGCCATAATGCCAATCGGGCCGGCGCCGGTGATCAACACATCCTCGCCCAGCACGTCAAACTGGAGCGCCGTATGCACGGCGTTGCCAAAGGGATCAAAGATGGCCTGTACATCGCGCGGGATATGCGGGTCGTGAAACCAAACGTTGCTCATCGGCAAGGTGATATATTCGGCAAAGGCGCCGGGTCGGTTTACGCCGACGCCCTGTGTATCTTTGCATAGATGCCGCCGACCCGCCAGACAGTTGCGGCAACGGCCACAGACCACATGGCCTTCCCCGCTAACAATATCGCCTGGATGAAAATCGGTGACATGCGCTCCCACGGCAACAATCTCCCCAACAAACTCATGGCCGACCACCATCGGCACAGGAATCGTCTGCTGCGCCCAGGCGTCCCATTTGTAAATGTGCAGATCGGTGCCGCAAATGCCGGTGCGCAACACCTTGATCAGGACTTCGTGGCTGTCAAAGGTCGGGACAGGCGCTTCGTCCAGCCAGAGACCTGGCTCCGCCTTTTTCTTGACCAATGCTTGCATAGTTTTCATTGGGATCACGATCTTTCCGTTTTACATTCAGCTTTCCGCCACAAACCAGCGCAGCGCATAGTGGGCCTGACTGCGTTGAAAGGTGAGGGTGTAGGGATCGCACAGCCAGCGCGCCACCTGACCGTCGCTGCGCGCCATCAACCAGCCGAAATCCCAGCCGCGGCTGACGTGGCGCAGGGGAATGGCTGGCCGCACACGCACCACCGGATGGGTCCCGGTCATAAAGAGTTTGCGCTCGGTGTAATAGTAGCACGAGCCGGCATGAATAAAAACTTCATGGTCGAGTGTAGTCTCACCCGCCGGCGTCAGATCGGCGCACAGCCCACGAATACCAAGCTTGACCGGCAAGCCCTGCCTGAAGGCATCCGCCAAATCGGTCACTGACCCGGCCACTACACTGCCGTCGGCGGCATGGGAGAGCAGCTCTTGCCAGCGGTCGTTCACGAGGAAGCGATAGCTGTCGAAGTCGTAGATAAAGTTGCTGCTCGGCGCATTGGTCGCCGCGTCCCAACTGTCGTGTTGATGATAGCGTGGCATAGCGCTGTGATCATCCAACGTGGACGGGCCAAGTTCTCCGTTGGATGAGAGGCCATCAAGATAGGGCCGCGCAATCGCTTGGTGACCATCTTGGTTGTACAGAAAAAAAGACATAGAGGGCCGCGGCCCAAAGCCAACCGGAATGTCAACCGGCATACGCAAGGTCATAAAGGCGGCGGACCACTGATCCGCCAACAGGTAGGTCTCACGAAACTCAGCCACCTCCTCCACCAATTCGGCGCGGTCAGAGGCCGGATCAATGTGCTCGTTGTGGCGAAACGTGGTGGCAACGCGCAGATCCGCCCCCCGCCGAATCGCATCCGCCAGCGCCGCAAAACTCCCCTCGCGAATCGAACGATCCCCATTCAGTGTCAACGGATTATGAAAACCTAGTTTCATAACTTTCTTCCTATCTTTCTGTCTTCCTGTCTTCCTGCCTTCTTGTCTTCTGTCTTTCTGCCCTCTGTCTTCTTCTCATTCACCGCTCCCATCGACTAGGGTTAATCCCCGGCGCTTCGCTCGCCATGTTGGCCGGTTTGTTGGCGCCGCCAAAATCCCACTGACGGGTATTGCGGTCAATAAAGAAAGCGCGCACGGCGTCTGGTAACTTCGCCAGATCGTCGGGGTTCCAAGCCTCAACTTGTTGGACAACGGGGCCGGCCCAGGCGGGGCGATAGGCGATGGCGAGCATTTCGCGCGGGGTTGCACCTACATTCGGGAAGTTGCCATGAAAAACCTTGTGGTTGATCAGCACCGCCGAACCGGCCTTGGCTGTCACCATCACTTCTTCAGGGTGGGCGGCGTAGCGTTTGTAGGGGTTGGCGTCGGCATGAAAGGAGAGATGGGAACGGGGAACCA
>JAKQHY010000123.1 GCA_029555965.1 Chloroflexota bacterium
AGCGCCGGGAATATCGGGAACTATTGGCCTAGCAGAGAGGGTGCTCGTTCCACCCTTGACGCTAGGCCGTTCCATTTGGAGGCATAGGTGACAAGCGACGTTATCAGCATACAAGAGGCGCAGCGGCTTGAGTCGCTTGAGGCCACCATCGAGCGCGGTATGCGCACGTTTGTGGATGTGGGGAACGCGCTGCTAGAGATTCGAGACGCGCGGCTGTACCGGACAACGCACGGCACCTTTGAGGACTATTGCCGCGAGCGATGGGGATTCACCCGGATGCGCGCCAGTCAGATGATTGCGGCGGCTGAGGTAGTCCAAAATGTAAACAATTGTTTACAGAGGGCGCCAGAGACAGAGAGCCAGGCACGCCCGCTCACGCAACTGGAGCCGGAGCAGCAGCGTGAGGCGTGGCAGCGCGCAATGGAGACAGCGCCGGAAGGCAAGATAACCGCGGCGCACGTCCAGAGCGTTGTAGATGAGTACCGTCAACCGGCGCACGTCTCATTCAATGGGGGCAACAACGAGTGGTACACGCCGCTTGAATACATCGAGGCAGCGCGCGCGGTTATGGGCGAGATTGACCTTGATCCGGCGTCTACGCAGACGGCAAACAGCATAGTCGGGGCGGCCACGATCTACACCGCAGAACAGGACGGACTGCTGTTCTCTTGGGCCGGGCGCGTCTGGATGAATCCGCCATACGCCCAGCCACTGGTTCAGCAGTTCTGCGACAAACTGGTTACGGAGTTCCTCGTCGGGCATGTCACCGAGGCGATGGTGTTGGTAAATAACGCCACAGAAACCCGATGGTTTCAGGCGGTTGCCGGCATATCGGATGCAGTTTGCTTCCCACAGGGGCGCGTACGTTTCTGGGCACCGGATCGGGAGTCAGCCCCCTTACAGGGCCAGGCGGTGATCTACATGGGCCCACACCGGGAAAAGTTCACGGAGCACTTTAGTGGGTTCGGCCTGGTGCTGAGCCAATGACATTCGCGGAGCAATACCGTTACGGAGCGGCGGCGGAATCGGTGATCGCGGTATGGCTGCGATCACGGGGATTCGCGGTATTGCCGGTGTATGAAAAGATCATCGACGACGGGAAAGGGCCGCACCTGTTTATGCCAGACGGGGCGCTGATTGCGCCGGACTTATTCGCATTCAAGGGCGAACAGGCGTTGTGGATCGAAGCCAAGCATAAGACGGCGTTTTCCTGGCATAGGATCACATCACGCTGGGTTACGGGGATCGACTTGCGCCATTACGAGCACTACTGCCAAGTAGACGAGCGAACACCTTGGCCAGTTTGGCTGCTGTTTCTACACGACGGGGGGCAGGCTAAAGACAGTCCGCCCGCTAGCCCGGCGGGTCTATTCGGCAACAAGCTGGCCGTGTTGCGCGAGTGCGAGAACCACAGACATGACAATTGGGGCAGATCCGGGATGGTGTACTGGGCCGTTGAGTCCCTCCGGCTGCTGGCAACACTTGAGGAACTAATGACGAGGCCGGAGGTATTCTAATGCCCTGGGTAAAACTAGACGATCAGTTTCCGTTCAATCGCAAAGCTATCATCGCCGGCAAGGATGGCCGTGCTCTATACGT
>JAKQHY010000080.1 GCA_029555965.1 Chloroflexota bacterium
TATTCACCCTGGTTTACCCGGACAACCGCTATGTGATCACCAGCCGCAGCGTGGGATACACCGGCGCGGCGCGTCTGGGCGCCGACTACACCGTCACCACCGTGCGCGACTTCACCTGGGATGACGTGGTGCGCTTTGTCCGCCAGTGGACTTACGCCGTAGAAGTCACGTTGGCCGAGCAAAAGACCGACTACGTGCTCCAACAGGCGGCGGCCCAGACGCAGGCCTTGTTGGAAACCATCCAGAAGAATGAGGCCGTGCGCGCGCTGGCGATCAACCCCTTGCTGCTCACCGTCATCGCGTTGGTGTATCGCTATCGCGCGCAACTGCCGGAACGGCGCACGGAGTTATACGAGGAAGCCGTCGAAGTGCTGTTGGGCAAATGGGACGAGGCGAAAGGGTTGGCGACGACCACCCAGGTGCGCGGCGTGGAATTGGACGCCGGCGACCGGCGCAGCTTGTTGGAGCCGGTGGCGCTGTGGATGATGGAAGCGCGCGTCCGCGAGATAGAGACGACGACGTTACGGGAGCAGTTGCGCGCGCGGTTTGTGGCGATGCGCAGCGACGTTCCGGCCGACAAAGCCGTGGATGACTTCCTGCGGCTGATCAACGAGCGCAGCGGCCTGTTGAGCGAACGCGGGCCGGGCATCTACGCATTCAGCCATCTTACTTTTCAGGAGCACCTGGCGGCGCGCGCTGTGGCCGACCGCGCCGACTACATCGCCTACACCCTGGCGCGCGCCGGCGACAGTTGGTGGCGCGAGGTCATCCTGTTGGAAGCGGGCTACCTGAGCACGCAGGGCAAACAGCGCGTCACCGCCCTGGTGCAGGCATTGATGGATCACAAGAAAGAGCCGGAACCCTACCACAACCTGGCGCTGGCCGCCGAAGCGCTGCGCGATATTGGTCCGGCGCGGGTGGAGGGGGATTTGTTGGGGGAGATCGAGCAAAGGCTACGACGGGTGATTGAGCATAAAACGTTAGGAACATGGGTGGCGCATCTATGGCGCTTTTTCAGAGAAGCCCCGGCTTTGCGTGGCTTGCAAAGGTATATACAACCGTCTGTTAACCGCTTGGTGCCGAGAATTATGCAACTGATTCGTTCCGGTGGACAAACTTCCCAGAGGCGGGCTGCGGTGCAAGTATTAGCCCAAATTGCGGCGGGATACTATCCCACTCGTCAAGCCGATCTGGAATGGGTAGAAATTCCTGCGGGTGAATTCTGGATGGGAAACGATCAGGGAGAAGCTGACGAAGCTCCCCGTCATCGCGTCTATCTCGACAAGTTTTGGATTACCAGGACGGCCATTACCAATGCCCAATACAGTGGATTCATCGCCGATACGGGGCATCCCGCCCCGCTGCATTGGGAAAACGGGACATTCCCTCGTCATTTAGGTAACCACCCCGTGGTACATGTGAGTTGGCATGATGCGTTGGCTTACTGTCAATGGCTCTCGCAGCATATTCACAAAAGCGTGACGTTACCCAATGAAGCGCAATGGGAAAAAGCAGCACGCGGGACAGATGGACGACTCTATCCCTGGGGAAACCAGTGGGCAGAATTTCGCTGTAATACGGCTGAATTAGGATTGGGCACAACCACGCCAGTCAATTTATTTCAGGAAGGGGCCAGTTCGTATGGCTGTTTAGATATGATCGGGAATGTTGCGGAACTTACACGGAGTCTCTGGGGACCTCTCCGCTACATTCCGACATGGCGCTATCCTTATAGTGCGGATGACGGACGTGAAAACCTACATGCTGATGATGAAGTCTATCGGGTGGCCCGTGGATCCGGCTTCTTTGCGACGCGTGTGGGAACCACATGTAGCATTCGGATGTGGTATCCTCCGCATTTGCACTTTGCGACACTCGGTTTTCGCGTCGTCATTGACCCCAATTTTAACGGAGGAAAATAACCATGCCTTTCAATCTCAAATCCTGGCAAACCTCTGTCAAATCCCGCCTGCAAGATTGGCAACTGCGCTGGGCGCGGTTGCGCAACACCAGCGCGGCGACGCTCTACCCCTTCCTGGCGGCGACCGCGCTCCTGCCGGTGGCCGAAGCCGTTCACGGCGGCGATTGGGGCGCGTTGGCAGTGCTCGGCGGCGTGGTGGCCGGCGTCGGCGGCAACCTGGTCGCCAACGTCATCCAGGACTGGAAGGACGAAGCAGACGGGGCTGCAAAGCTGGCTGCGGCGGCCGAGAAAGACGCCGCCCTGCGCGGCGAACTGGACGCCGTGCTGGAAAAACTGGACGTGCTGGCCGCGGCGCGCGCTGCCCTGCCAGAAGCCGACCGCGCCTGGTTTGCCGAGACGCTGCGCCAGGAATTGGCCGCGCTGGGCAACCTGAAACGCTACGAGGCCGTGTTGATCGGCTCCGGCGCACTGGCGCAAGGCGACCACAACACCGTGATTGGCGCAGGCGGCGTCCACGTGCCGGGGAGCGTGGGCCGGGATGTCATCACCGGCGACAATGCCCGCAGCGTGCAGGCGCACACCTACATTGAAAACCAGCAGGTAGTGCAAAAACCGGACACGGCGACGCCCC
>JAKQHY010000111.1 GCA_029555965.1 Chloroflexota bacterium
CAACAATGTGGCGATGGGGCCGCGCTCGCTCAACCTGATGCGCGGCAGCGAACTGAACGATTGGGTGGAACATCTGCTGAAACGGGTGTACCTGTGGGACGAAATCAAAGGCGACGTGCAACAGCCCGCGGAAAGGTTGTCACTGGGACAGCAGCAATTGCTGTGCATCGCGCGCACCCTGGCTGTAAAACCGGAAGTCATCTTGATGGACGAACCCTGTTCGGCGCTGGACCCGATTGCGACGCTGCGCATTGAGGACTTGATGCGCGAACTGCGCCAGGATTACACCATCGTCATCGTGACGCACAACATGCAGCAGGCCGCCCGCGCCTCGGACCGCACCGCCTTCTTCTGGCTGGGGAAGTTGGTGGAGCACGACGGCACCAAAAAGCTCTTCACCCGCCCCAAAGAGCAACTGACCGAAGAGTACATCAGTGGGCGGATTGGGTAAAGGGCAGTTCACCAACGGTTGGATGAAAATGTAACGCAAACTTTAGTTTGCCTGCTGGCACAGAAACAAACTGAAGTTTGTGCTACGAGACTATTTTTCAGAGGAGGCTCAGGCTATGACGACTCGCACTCTGCTGGATAAAGAACTTAACAAACTGCGTGAGCACTTGCTGCACATCGAGAGCATGGTGCAATCGGCCATCGAACGCGCCATCAGGGCGCTTAAAGAACAGGATGGTCAATTGGCGCAGCAAATCATTAATGACGACGAGGGCATCAACAAATTGCGTTATAAAGTCGAAAAGCTGGGCGTCACCACCATTGCCACCCAGCAGCCGATGGCGAGTGACCTGCGGATGATTATCTCCGCCATGCACGTGGCGGTAGAGTTGGAGCGCATGGGCGATCACGCGGCCGGCATCGCGCACATCGCCATTGAGCTGTGCAACGAACCGCTGCTCAAACCGCTGATTGACATCCCGCGCATGGCGGAGATCGCGCAAGGGATGCTCCGCGACAGCATCCAGGCCTTTATGGACGATAACGCCGATGCGGCGCGGGCCATCGCGACGCGCGACGATGAGATCGATCAACTTTACGATCAGATTCTACGCGAGCTGCTGACCTACATGATCGAAGACCCGCGCAACATCCGCCGCGCCACCTACCTGCTGTGGGTCGCCCACGCCTTAGAGCGCATTGGGGATCGCGTCACCAACATTAGCGAGCGCGTGTTGTTTATGGAAACGGGGAAATTCAAAGAGGACTGAAAGAAGCGGCCTATTTCTCACCGCAGAGTACGCCGAGAACGCAGAGAAATACCGAGGGTTTCCGCGAACTCGGCGTACTTTGCGGTAAAATCGCCGCTAGCCGCGCCGCAGCCAGACTTGCATGGGGCCGGGCGCGCGATTGGCCCAGGCGTAATAGGGCACGGCCAGCGCCATCAGGGGACGCCGCACCACAGGCCGCTGCTGCACCGGACGATAGAGCCGCCCACTCCACCCGGCGTCCGGCGGAACGCCTTCGGCGCCAAAGCGCAACACCGACACGCCGCCCAGCAGCGTCGGCATAAAGGTCTCTTCAATGGCAAATTCCTCCAGCGGCAGCGTCACGTCCCGCAAATCCACGTCGGGATTGTCCACCCCTTCCAGGCAATAGAGCAGCGGCCCACGCATCAAGGCCACGCGGCCGCTGTTTTCCAAGGCATACGGGTGGGCTTCGATCTGGCGCACGCGCATTGGCAAGCGCAGGCAGAGGGAGTCTCCCACCTGCCAGCTCCGCCGCACCTCCACGTAGGTTCCCGCCGGCGCGGCGATGCTCAACGGTTCGCCGTTCAGCAGGACGGCGGCATCCGCCTGACACCAGGCGGGGATACGCACCCGCAGACTGAATTCTCCCACGCTCAGCACGTCTATCGTGACGTTGCCATCCCAGGGATAGCGGGTGCGCTGCACCAGCCGCACTTCGCGGCCACCGGGCAAGGTCAACATCGCGTCGTTGGGCGCGTAGAGATGCACCCACACCGTGTCTTCCGTCAGACTGTAGATGTAGCCGGGCAAGGATGCCAACGTTCGGGCGACGTTGGGCGGGCAACACGCGCAGACAAACCAGGGCGCGCGATGGTACGTCCCGTCGGATTGCAGGGGATTGACGTAGAAGTAGCCCATGCCATCCAGCGAAAGGCCGGGCAGTACAGCGTTATAGAGCGCTTGCTCCATGACATCGGCATAGAGCGCGTCGCCGTTCAATTGCAACATCCGCCACGCCCACATCACGTTGGCGATCCCGGCGCAGGTCTCGGCGTAGGCGCGGGCGTTGGGCAGCTCGTAATCGTCGCCAAACGCCTCCCCCTCGTGGCGCGGGCCGAGTCCGCCGGTGAGGTACATCTGCCGCGCGGTCATGTGCCCCCAGAGACGCGCCAGGGCCTCCCCCAGCGCCGGTTCGCCGGTCTCCGCATAAAGGTCGGTTGCGCCGCTGCACAGGTATAACGCGCGCACGGCGTGCCCCGCCAGGCGCGGCATCTGGCGGAAGGGGACGTGATCCTGGTGATAGTCGCGCCCGCCGATGAGGCCCTGCCCGCGCGCGTTGAGGAAGTATTCCGCCTGTTTGAGGTAACGCGCTTCCCCGGTGGCGCGGTACAGTTCCATCAGGGCCATCTCCACTTCAGGGTGGCCGGACGTTCCCTGACGGTGATCGGCGCCCGGCCCGAACGTCGCGCAGAGGAGATCGGCCAAACGCTGCGCCACCGTCAGCAAGGAGGTCGCGCCGGTGGCCCGGTAGTGGGCGACGGCGGCCTGGAAGAGGTGGCCCGCGCAGTACAGTTCGTGCTGGTCGCGCAGGTTTGACCAGCGTTCCCCGGCGCGCTCCAGCGCGTAATAGGTGTTGAGATAGCCGTCGGGACACTGCGCGGCGGCGATGTCCGCAATCAAGGCATCCACCTTCTGCTGCAACGCGCCGCCGGGCGTCGCGGCCAACACCCACGCCGCCGCTTCCAGCCATTTGTATACGTCCGAGTCGTTAAACACCAGCCCGGCAAACGGGGCGTCGAGCTTACCCGCTGCCCGTCGGAAGTTGTTGATCCGCCCGGTCTCTTCCAGTTGAGCATACTGCGCCAGTAACATCGTTTCTCGATTGAGTTTATAACGTGCGGCCCAAAAGCCGTCGGTCAGCGTCACCGCCGTGACCGGCGCCGGCTTCAGGCGCGCATAGGCACTACGAGAAGTGTCTACAACCACGGGTTTGATCGGTTTGTTTATCATATTCTTTCCTTCGTCCTCCAGAAATGTGGTTGTCTGATTCTAGTCCCGCCTGTGAAACAAGCAACCCTATCGTTCTATTCGATAAAGATTTGTGGACATATCGTCACTTGGGTTATATAATGGGAATATAATGGACAAACCTATCCACGATGATTCCCTCAACCCAAAGGAGGTCAGCATGGCAAAGTCGAAGGGGAAAAAGAAAGCGATAGAACCAACCCCTCCCCACAGCGAAGATAAATCTGACCGGCTCAAACGCAAGTTTTATGAGGCGGAACTCAGCAAACTCCAACTGGAACTGGTCAAACTCCACTACTGGATCAAAGAGAAAGGCTTGAAGGTGGTGGTCATCTTTGAGGGACGCGACGCAGCGGGGAAAGGGGGGATGATCAAACGCATCACCGAACGGCTGAATCCCCGCATTTGCCGCGTGGTGGCGCTGGGCGTCCCCACCGAACGGGAAAAGACGCAGTGGTACTTCCAGCGGTACGCCCCCTATCTGCCGGCGGGCGGGGAGATGGTGTTATTCGACCGCAGTTGGTATAACCGCGCCGGGGTAGAGCGGGTGATGAATTTCTGCACCGAAGACGAGTACCGCGAATTTCTGCGTTCTTGCCCCGAATTTGAGCGGATGTTAATCCGCTCCGGCGTCACCCTGGTCAAGTATTGGTTCTCGGTCAGCGACGAGGAACAGGAACGGCGTTTCCAGGCGCGGCTCGACGATCCGACCAAGCGTTGGAAACTCAGCCCGATGGACCTGGAATCGCGGCGGCGTTGGGAAGACTATTCCAAGGCGAAAGATGAAATGTTCGCTTATACCGACACCAAACAGTCGCCGTGGTACGTTGTCAACTCCAATGACAAGCGCCGCGCTCACCTCAATTGTATCAGCCATCTATTGAGTGTGATTTCCTACCAGGATTTGACGCCGCCGCCGATGGAACTGCCGCCGCGTCAAGAGACCAGCGGCTATGTGCGCCCGCCGATGGAGTATCAGACCTTCGTCCCTGAGCTATATTGAAGGCGAGCATCCGTGACAAACAGGGCACTTCCTCTTTTGGTGTGCCCTGTTTGTGCATATAGAGGATGATGTCACTCTTAAATGATCGGCTCAAAATCCCCTCTTACAATTTTCGCATTAACTCCTATTGTGTTACATCTTGTCCGGCTATCTCAGGCAATTTGCCAATTGGTATAACTGTCATATTATCCTTAGTGGCAAAGGCAAAACACGCTCGAAAGTAGAACCTATGAAGATCAGATTTTGGGGCACGCGCGGATCCATCCCCACCCCGCTAAAACCATACGAAGTTGCGAATAAAATCTACGAAGCTATCTTGCGCCTACCACCGGAACTGGACACCAGCGACCCGAAGGCGGTCAAGTCGTTCGTCGCCAGCCTGCCGCCGCTGCTTCAGGGCACGGCCGGGGGTAATACCCCCTGTGTTGAAATTCAGACCGGCGGCGATGAAATTTTTGTCATTGACGCCGGATCGGGGCTGCGTGAGTTGGGGCTGGAGTTGATGAAAGGCCCTATGGGGCGTGGGGAAGGTGTGCTGCACCTCTTCATCAGCCACCCCCATTGGGATCACATCCAGGGCTTCACCATTTTTCCACCGGCGTTTGTTCCAGGAAATAAGATTTTTGTCTATGGCGTTCACGATGTACAGGCTACGTTTGAAACACAACACAACTCGCACAACTGGCCGGTTACCCTTAAGCACATGCGCGCCGAAAAAACGTTTGTGCATCTGGAAGCGGAGCAAACACTAACCCTGAAGAATATCCAGGTGCGTATGTTGGAAAACAATCATCCCGGCAAATCCTACAGCTACCGCATTGAAGATCGCTTCAGCAGCATGGTCTACGCCAGTGATGTGGAGTTCAAAGACTTAAGCGAGGCCGCGTTGCGCCCTTACATCGAATTCTATATGGACGCCAACGCCCTCATATTCGATGCCCAATACACACTTCGAGAGGCATGGTTCAATAAATCCGATTGGGGGCATAGTTCGGCTATGATCGGCATTGACCTGGCGCGCGCGGCCAATGTCAATACACTCCTCCTGTTTCACCATGATCCTACCTATTCAGACAAAGAATTGGAAAATATGTTGGAGGCCGCGCGCAGTTATCAAGCGCAAAAACCGGCGTTCGCCCCCCAACAGGTACTGCTGGCTCAGGAAGGGTTAACCCTCGATCTGGCGCGTCCCGGTGCAGTGGATGTCCAAGTCAGCGCCAACGGCGCCGCCACCATCCTGACCCCCATCCGCGTCATCGCGCAGGAAAGCATGGGGCAACTGGCCAAGCAGCTCGCCGCGATCGCCAGAAGTGAAACTACCAGTCCGATCATTGACTTGTCACAGGTAGAGACACTGACCACGGCCAACCTCAAAGCCATCATCAATCTGCGCCAGACGCGCCGCAACGACCCGCTGGTATTGGCGGCGGCTGCCGACAATCTGGTTCAGATGATTACATTGGCCGGCTACCGCGACTACTTCGCCATTTATCCCACGGTGGAGGCTGCATTGGCCGCCGAACAGGTGCGTAAAGCGCTCAACCTGCCGGGCCAAATCATCAAAGGCCGCTATCGCATCGAGAGCACAGTAGGCAAGGGGCCGATAGGTACGGTACTGACAGCGTATGATACCCAGGAGAACCGGCAGGTGGCCCTGAAGGTGCTCTCGCCCACCTTCAGCACCGAAACCACCGGACGCGTGTTGCGGCATGCCCAGCAGGTGATCGCCCTTTCCCATCCTCACATCGTCAAAGTGTATGCCTGGGATCAGGATGCGGATTATACTTTTCAGGTGGAAGCATTTGTCCCCGCTGCTACCCTTCAAACCTATTTCACCATGGCCCAGGTAACTACCTGGAGTCGGGAACAGCGGATCCAGGTATTACAAGAAGTCACCCTGGCCCTGGAGTATGCGCACAGCCAAGGTGTCGTTCATGGCGATTTAAAGCCCTCCAACATTTATCTGACCGAACAGGGCATCCAGATAGATGGTTTTGGCCTGGGCCGCCTGGAAGAAAATCACAATTTGCTGACCGCCCCTTTCCTATTTTTAGACAGTCATTATTTGGCGCCGGAACAAATCCTGGGGCACATCCTGGACGCGCGCACCGATTTATACGCACTGGGCGTGATTGCCTATCAGTTATTCACAGGCCAATTCCCCTTCGATGGGCAGACCGACGAAGAGGTTTTACAAATTCACCTGCGGCGCGCGCCGCGCCCACCCCGCGAAATCAATCCCGATATCTCGCCAGCCGAAGAGCACCTGATTTTGAAACTGTTGGCCAAAAACCCCAACCATCGCTACGCCAGCGCGCAGCAAGTACGCAACGTCTTGAGTAGTTTGACCACCTCGACGGAAGATCCTCATCAACAACGGCGGACGCCATTAGTTGGGCACAGTCAAGCGCACCAGACGCTACAAAAATGCTGGGAAACGGCCCGCGAAGGGCATGGGCAACTGGTTTTCATCACTGGTGAGGCCGGCGTGGGCAAAACCACCCTCGCGCAGCAAGTCGCCGCCCAGAGTCAGCCGCCCGTCACCCTGACCGGTCAGTGTCAAGAACATCAAACCGGAACGGCGTATCAGGTCTTTGCCGATATCTTGCGCGCCTACTTCGCCACAGTGCCGCCCGAGTTTTTTAACGAAGAAACCCAGAAATTGCTCGGCAACTTTATCCGGCTTGCGCCCGAGATTCAGCAGATGCTCCCGAACCTCCCGGCACCGGCCCCACTGGAACCGGAACAGGAACAATTCCGCTTGATGAGCCATCTAACCCAGTTCATCCACTCGGCTACCCAGCGTCGCCCCTGGTTCATCATTCTTGATAACTTGCAGTGGGCTGACCGTAACAGCCTGGAACTCCTGCGCTATTTGGGCTACCACTTGCCCACGATGGCCTTGCTCATTGTTGGCCTTTACCGAGAAGACGAACTCACCCGCAAACATCCTCTGGTAGAGGCGCTCCATCACCTGAGCAGCCACCCCGGCTATCTGGAAATCCCCCTACAGCGGTTGAACAAGAATGAAGTGCAAGAACTACTACAAATCCTCTGGCACATGCCAGCGCCGGCGCTTCTGGCGCAGACCATTTTCGAGCACACACAGGGAAATCCCCGCTATGTTGAGGAAATTGCGCAGGCCTTACTGGATAACGGAGTGCTCAACGCGCAACAAGCTCCGGATACGCCCCAAGCCATTACGCAGGTGCAATTGCCCCCCAGTATGCGCGAAGCCGTGCGGCAGCGCATTGAGCGATTAAGTCCCAGCACCCGCGCCCTTCTCCAGCAGGCGGCCATCCTGGGAGCTTCCTTCAACTTCGACACGCTGCAAGAAATGAGTGGACTCTCCAAATGGGAGGCGCTGGAAAATCTCGACCAGGCGCTGGAACGAGGGTTGTTGGAAGAAACACCGGGGGAAGGCGCCCTACGCTTTCGCCATAATGAAATCCAACAGATTCTCTATACAGACCTAGGCACATTGCGACGGCAAATGTTACATCGCAAAGCCGCCGACGCGCTGGAACATCAAGCGCAGCCTCATCCCGAACGCATTGCGGAAAAATTGGCGTATCACTTTGCCCAAGCGGAAGAATTGGGCAGCGCACTCCATTACAGCTTTCTGGTAGCGCAGCAAGCCCAAAGCGCCTACGCCAATGATGTGGCCGTGCAGTGGTATCAACGGGTACTCACGCTCTATCCACAATTGGCCGCGCCCCCCGATTCGGACTACCACGATCAATATCTGAAAGCCCACCAGGCGCTAGGGGAAGTGCTACTGCTGCAAGGCGCTTACGATGAAGCCCTAGAACACAGTCACACTGTCTGGAAGGAGTTGACAACAACCCCGACCACGCGCCCCGAACAACTGGCGCGGCTGTGCCATCAAATTGCGCGAATCCGGGAACGCCGCAGTGAATACCGCCTGGCCCTTTCCTGGGTGGAAAAGGGGTTGGAATATCTTCAAAATCACCAACCCGCCAACGCGGCCACCCAACTCTACAACCTTGCCGGGTGGATTAACATCCGACAGGGCGACTATGGCATAGCGCAGTCGCAGTTGCAATTGGCCCTGATCTTGGCCCAAGCCGCCAATTTGCGGCAGGCCGAAGCCAATAGTCTACAGAATCTTGGCGTAGTGGAGAGCCATCTAGGACAAAGCGCCCAAGCGCAAGCCAACTTCGAGCAGGCACTGCGCATCTACCATGAAACTGGCGACCAGTATGGCGAGAGCGCCGTGCTGAGTCACTTAGGCCTGATCCTCGAAAGCCAGGGAAAGTACAGTGAGAGTCGGGCTTGCCATGAACGGGCGCTGCGCATCTACCGTGAAATCGGAGACCGCCGGGGGGAAAGCACCTTGCTCAATAACCTGGGAGTCATCGCCCGCAATGAAGGGAACTACACTTTGGCCGTGACCTGTGGGGAAGAAGCTATGCAAATTGCCCAAGATATTGGCGACATGCAGGGCAACAGCGAAGCCCACGTCAATCTTGGCGTCACGCTCCGCGATCAAGGCGCCTATGAACAAGCCAAGACCCAATTTGAACATGCCATCCTGCTGTCCGCCGGCATCGGCGACCGGCGCGGTCAAGCGAATGCCTTTCATCACCTGGGAATCATCGCCGAGATGTTTGGGAACTTTACCTTTGCCCAGACCTACCAACAACAGGTTTTTGAGATTCGCCAAAAACTGGAGGATCGCGCGGGTATCAGTGAAGCGTTGGCCTACTTGGGAAGCCTCGCGCGCCAGCGCCACGACCTCAAGACTGCCCGACAATACGGCGAACAGTCTTGCGACATCGCCATGCAGACGAAAGATCGCGCCCGACAGGCCCTGAGCCAAACACTGTTTGGGCACACCCTGCAAGCGGGACAACTCTTCCCCCAAGCGCTCAACGTCTACCAGAACGCGCTCACCTTACGGGAAGCCCTCCATCAGACCGGTTTGGCGCTGGAGGTCCACAGCGCATTAGCTGCCATTTACTATCGCCAGGCAGATTACACGACCGCCTACCAACACATCCTCCCAGTATTAGCCAGCCTGGAGACCCCTCAAGTTTTATACAGTGCGCTGGAAATGCTCCAAATTTACCTGACGTGTTATCAAGTTTTGGAAGCTATACCAGACAAGACGAAAGGTCCTTATCGGGCCGAAGAGGTGCTGACCATTGCTTACAATCTGCTCGTTGTGCGCGCCGCGCAAATCAAAGACGAAACGGTGCGCCGGGCCTACCTCGAAAGCCACAACTCCCATCAAGAAATTTTGGCGGCCTATGAACGCCGCCGACTCGCCGCTCCCCTAACCCCCCAGGAGTCGTCATGAACCGGGTTCACCGACAAGAACGAAAATTTCAACGCAGCGCCGCGGGGCCACAGAGTTTGTTGACTATCAGACTGTCTGACTAACAACTATCAGACGACTTTCGGAGGAGTAAACGCTATGCATACCTGGAAGACTCTTGCCCGTCGTACCATCCTGGACATGGGCAAATTCCTAAAAGTTGAAGTCCACACCATCCAGCTCCCGGATGGGCGCACCATCCCCGATTGGAGTTGGGTTGTTACCCCTGATTACATCAATGTCACCGCCGTCACCACAGAAGGCCAATTCCTCTGTTTTCGGCAGACCAAATACAGTATCAGCGGCGAATCTTTGGCAATTGTGGGAGGGTACTTGGAGCCAGGAGAGGCGCCCCTGAGCGCCGCCCAGCGCGAACTCCGTGAAGAAACCGGCTACGAAGCACCGACCTGGGTCCCCCTAGGCCGCTATCCGGTGGATGGCAACCGCGGCGCCGGCGTAGCTTACCCTTTTCTGGCCCTGAACGCCTGCCTGGTTGCCCCCATCGTCGCCGACGACCTGGAAGAACAGGAACTGCTGTTTTTGTCGCGCACAGAAGTAGAGCAGGCCCTGGATGCCGGAGAATTCAAATTGCTTCCCTGGGCCTTGGCCGTCGCACTGGCATTGCGAACATTGGAAGACTGACACACTCATCACCTATTGACACGACAAAAAAATTGTGCTATAGTTAAAATCAGCTTCGGAAACGATACCGGTACTGTTATCGGTATTGTTATCGGAAAAATCCTCTTGACAAAAGCAAGGTTTTGGCATACAATTGAACTATTCATTGAAATTTCAATTCAAAACCCTCATTTGTTCAAATGCCAGATTCTATTACATTGCGAGATGTCGCCGAGTTTGCCGGTGTCTCCATAGGGACGGCCTCCCAAGCACTCAACAATCGTCCTAGCGTAGCCCAAGAGACCCGTGCGCGTGTTTTAGATGCGGCCAGAGTTTTAGGATATCCCCTAAAAGAAGTGGGGAATGGTTTTGGGGAAAGTTCTTTGTCCGTTATTGGACTCTTAACCAAACATGACTATGGGTTTCCCTTTGAAGTCAATGCCTTTTATTCCTACATACAGGCGGGTGTTGAAAACGAGTGTCGCCGGCACAACATCAATCTAATGTTTGCCAATATTGATGTTGACCCGTCCAACCACCCGGTGCTCTGGCCTTCGATGATTAACGAGCAACACATTGACGGGCTAATCATAGCCGGGACCTTCATTGAACACACAACCAGGATATTGGGACAACGCAATGACATTCCAATTGTATTGGTAGACAGCTACGCCCCCAATTTGCCCTTTGACAGTATTGTGGTTGAGAATATCGCCGGCGCAAGCAAAGCGGTTGAATATCTTATTCAACAAGGTCACACGCACATCGGGCTAATTGGGTGGACACAACACTCCCCTCCCAGTATTATGGAACGAAAAATAGGGTATCAGCGCACGCTCGAGGCCCATCAGCTTTCAACACACTATATCGAGGAATCCGCTTCTCTTAACCGGGAAGAAGGTTATAATGCTACCGTTAGGCTTATGCGACGCGCCCCTGAAGTTACTGCAATTTTTGCCTGTAATGATTTAACGGCGATAGGCGCGCTGCACGCAGCGCGGGATATGGGGTTAGCAGTTCCAGAGGAGCTCTCTATCATTGGATTCGACAACATTGATATGACCAAAGAGATTACACCTGCCTTGACCACCATCCACGTACCCAAAACCTGGTTGGGCATTTTGGGTGTACGGCAAGTGATTGCGCGTGCAGCAGATCCAGAACAACCCCAAATTACTATTACCCTCACAACCGACCTCGTGATTCGCAAATCGGTCGGCCCTCTACAAAAAGTTTTGCGAACCAATCCCTAGAAAGGAGGTGAAAGCGCTCAAAATACATCAAAGGCCTATCTTTTGCATAGCAGGAAGATTATCTAAAAATTACACCATTTAGGAGGAGTAAGAAATGCGTAAGTATGCGTGGATTTTCAACGTGTTGATTGTGTTGGTCATGCTGTTGAGCGCCTGCGGACAACCAACTCCCGCGCCCACGACTGCGCCGCCAGCCGCGACCAAGGCCCCTGAAGCCACCAAGGCTCCGGAAGCCACCAAGGCCCCCGAAGCCACCGATGCCCCCGAAGCCACCAAGGCTCCGGAAGCGACCGAAGCGCCCGAATCCAAATATAAGGAATCCCCAATGCTGACCGCCAAGGTCGAAGCGGGTGAGTTGCCTCCCGTGGATGAGCGCCTGCCAATTAACCCGATGATCATCGAACCGCTGGTGGAGCAAGGTCAATACGGCGGCGAGATGCGCTTCGGGATGGTCGGTACCAGCGCTACATGGGGCGGGATGCTCTTTGTGGCTGCCTGGGAGCACCTGACCATCTGGAAAGCCGACTTCAGCGGTGTCGAACCGAACCTAGTCGAGAGCATTGATGTGAGCGACGATGTGACCACCTTCACCTTCCACATGCGCAAAGGGATGAAGTGGTCCGATGGTGTGGATTTCACCGCGGATGACATCGCGTTCTACATCGAAGATGTCCTGGGCGACCCCGATCTCAGCCCCAATGGGCCTTCCGCTGACTGGATTCCTACCGGTCAGGGCGCCGATATGAAATTCGAGAAGATTGACGATTACACCTTCAGACTGACCTTCCCGAAGCCCTATGGCACGTTCCTCTACGTTCTGGCGCAGTGGCAAGGCCGGCAGTTCGCCCAGTACCCCAAGCACTACCTGCAACAGTACCACAAGAAATACAACGACAAAGTGGATGAACTGGTAACGGCGGATGGCACCGTGGCTGACTGGATGGCTCTGTTCAACAAATACGGCGGCGGCGGGTGGGGCGATCCTGAAGCGCTCTATCTCTACCCTGAACACCCCACCCTGTACCCCTGGATGACGACGCAACCGCTGGGCACGGGGACAGAGGTGAAGCTGGAACGCAATCCGTACTACTGGAAAGTAGATACGGCCGGCAACCAACTGCCCTACATTGACAGCATTCTGGTGACCTCTTACCAGGACGCGGAAAGCCGCACCCTCGCGATGCTCAATGGCGATATTGACGCCTTGAAAGACCCCGGCAACGACAACCGCATTATCTACCACGATGCCATGGCCGAAGGCAAACCGATCAGCATCTATTACCCGAAGTCTGATGGGGCTAACAGCAACAGCGTCCACTTCAACCAGACGATTTCCGACACCTTCAAGGCCGGCGTGTTTGCCGACATCAACTTCCGCATCGGGATGTCCCACGCGATCAACCGCGAGGAGATCATCGAGATCGTCCACAACGGCCAGGGCACCCCTGCTCAGGTGGCGCCGAACAACGATGGCCCGCTGTACACCGAGGGGATGGACACCCAGTACATCGAGTACGATCCGGCTCTGGCAACCCAATACCTCGACAAAGTCTTCACCAACGGTAAGGACTCCGAAGGTTACTACCTGGATGATCAGGGCAAGCGTTTCGAGATGATCTTCACCATCCAGAATGACCTCAGCTACGGCACCACGTACGTTCAGGTGGCCGAACTGCTGATTGGGTATTGGGACAAGGTCGGCGTCAAGGCGACCTTGAACTCCATCGCAACCGATCCGTACGAAGTTGCCCGGAAAGCCAACACGATCGAATGTATCATCTTCACCGGAGAAGGCGGTGCCGGGATCACCCCCATCCTCGATCCGCGTTACTACGTGCCACTGCATGGTTATCAAGCTTACTTCGGCCGCGCCTGGTACGCCTGGAGAACCAACGAGACCCCCGATGTCGTCCAGGTTGAACCGCCGCAATGGGCAAAAGACGCCTATGCCAAGTACGAAGAAGTTCTCATCCAGCCCACAACAGAAAAACAAATCGAGAAGATGAAGGTTGTTCTGCAAGAGGCCAAGGAACGCTTCTACGTGCTGGGTATCTCTCGACCTGGGGATATGTACTACCCCTACAACTCTCGTCTGGGTGGTATCCCTGCCACTTGGTACGATGGATGGGCCGAGGGCGTAGAGAAGATCACCTACCCCGAACAGTGGTTCATCAAATAGTTACAGCTTAGGTTCGATGTGCTCCGGCGAGAGTCTCGCCGGAGCACATCCCTGGAAAGAATTTTTAGAAAGTGGCAATGTAGCGGGCCACACCGACAATGACGAAAATTTGTCAACGGATTCAACGGATTGAAACGGATTTGTGATCCTATCATTCCATAAATCCGGTTATTTTCGGAGGAGAATATTATGTGGAGATATCTATTTCGGCGTTTTCTCTCGATGATCTTTACCGTATGGGTGATCTCACTGCTGGTTTTTGCGATCATTCAACTCCCGCCGGGTGATTATGTGACCACACTGGTCAACCAGCTAGTTGCCACTTCATCGGGTAGTACTACGATATCTAGCGAATACATCGAGCAAATCCGTGAGTCGTATGGCTTCAACCAACCTATCTATGTTCAATACTTCAAATGGATTGGGAAAATTCTTACCAAGGGAGAATTTGGTTACTCGTTTGTTTACAAACGGGACGCCGTCGTGATGATCACCGAACGGCTGCCGATGACGTTTGCGTTGTCATTCTCCAGTTTTATCCTGGTATGGGTCATTGCTCTGCCCATCGGTATTTATTCTGCTGTACGCCAATATTCGCTAGGAGACTACATCTTCAGTTTTATCGGGTTTATTGGCGTGGCAGTGCCAAACTTTCTGTTAGCACTTATCCTCTTGTTTGTCACCTATAAATACTTCGACCAGGCCATGATTGGCTTGTTTTCTCAGGAGTATGCCTCTGCGCCGTGGAGTATGGCAAAACTGATTGACATGTTGAAGCATTTATGGATTCCGGCGCTTATTCTTGGTCTGGGGGGCACCGCCGGGTTGATTCGCACGATGCGGGCCAATTTGCTCGATGAACTCAACAAGCCCTACGTGGAAACGGCGCGTTCCAAAGGCTTATCAGAGGCGCGGCTGCTGTGGAAGTATCCGGTGCGTCACGCTATGAACCCCTTTGTCAGCACGATTGGTTGGACCCTGCCGGGGCTGATCTCCGGCGATTTGATCGTTTCCACCGTGCTGAACCTGCCCACCTCCGGCCCGGTTTTATACAACGCCTTGAGAGCGCAGGATATGTATGTGGCGGCAGGGTTTATTTTAATGTTGACTATCTTGACCGTGATCGGCACATTTGTTTCCGATATTTTGCTGGCCGTGCTTGATCCACGCATCCGTCTCCAATAATTCCTGACAGAAAGAGGTAAATCACGATGACCATCAATGAAATTGACCGAGCACTTGCCGATCGTGCCAGCGGCGATCCAGCTTCAGAGAGTGACGTTCGGGTAGAAGTGGCTACGCAATGGCAACTGATGTGGTGGAAATTCAGAAAGCATAAGTTGGCGATGTTTGGGGGGGCGCTTGTGCTGTTTTTCTACTTGCTGGCGATCTTTGTGGAGTTTTTTGCCCCCGTCAATTATACCACCTATAACGAACAATATGTGTATGCGCCGCCGCAGATGATCCACTTCTTTCGCGAGGGAAAATTTGGACCTTATGTGTATGGGTACAAATTTGAACGCGATCCCGTTTCGTTTAAGAAGACCTGGGTGATTGACGAATCGGTCATTATTCCGCTCCGATTTCTTAATCGCGGCGATTCCTATAAATTTTGGGGATTATTCAACGCTAATTTGCACCTGGTTGGCCCCGTGAACGCCGAAGATCCCTTTTATTTGCTGGGCGCAGACAAAAGCGGACGCGACGTTTTCAGCCGCATTATTTATAGCGCGCGGATTTCTTTGACCGTAGGGCTGGTCGGCGTGTTCCTCAGTCTGACGATTGGCATTTTGGTCGGCGGTATTTCGGGTCTGGTGGGCGGCAGAGTGGACAATCTGATCCAGCGTTTGATTGAAATTTTGATCTCGATCCCCAATTTGCCGATCATGTTGGCCCTGGCTGCCATGGTGCCGCTGACCTGGAGCACCCTCAGCGTGTATTTTATGATCACAATCATCTTATCGCTGCTGGGGTGGATGGGTATGGCGCGCGTGGTGCGCAGCAAGTTCCTGGCTTTGCGCGAAGAGGATTTCATTATGGCAGCTCAATTGGATGGGGTGCCCAGGGTGCGCATGATCACCAAACACATGCTCCCCTCCTTCTTGAGCCACATCATCGCCTCCATTACCCTCTCCATTCCCGGCATGATTCTGGGTGAAACCGCGTTGAGCTTTTTGGGGTTGGGGCTGCGCCCCCCGGTGGTGAGCTGGGGAGTGATGCTCCAGGATACGCAAAAAGTGGCGGTCCTGGCAAATTCCCCCTGGCTGTTATTCCCGGCGGTGGCGGTGATCATTGTGGTGTTGGCTTTAAACTTCTTGGGTGATGGCCTGCGTGATGCAGCGGACCCTTATCAGTAAAAGAGAGAGATAAAGGTACCCCCTATGGCTGACAATGACAATATCCTTATTCAAGTGAAAGATTTGAAAATCCATTTTTTCACCAACGAAGGCACCGTGCGCGCGGTAGATGGCGTCACGTTTGACATTCGCAGCGGCAAAACCCTGTGTGTGGTGGGTGAAAGTGGATGCGGCAAAAGCGTCACGGCTCGCGCCCTGTTACAGATTGTGCATCGCCCTGGGAAAATCGTGGATGGCGATATCATTATGTATCGCAAGAAGGGGCAAAACCAGATTGAGGAGATCCACATCAGTGACATGGAACCGAAGGGGCGTGCCATTCGCGCGGTCCGCGGCAAAGAAATTTCCATGATTTTCCAGGAACCCATGACCTCGCTTAGCCCCATGTACACGGTGGGCAACCAGATCATGGAAACCATCATGCTGCATACTAGCGTGGACAAAAAACAGGCGCGCGAACGGGCCCTCGAGATGTTAGGGTTCGTGGGGATTCCTCGTCCGGAACGTATTGTTGATGAATATCCCTTCCGCCTGTCGGGCGGTATGCGCCAACGCGCGATGATTGCGATGGCGTTATCCTGCAACCCCAGCCTGTTAATTGCCGATGAGCCAACCACGGCGTTGGATGTGACCACCCAGGCCCAAATCATTGACCTTATGCAGGGCTTGCAAAAAGACTACGACATGGGCATCCTGTTCATCACCCATGACTTGGGCGTGGTGGCCGAGATCGCCGACAATGTAGCGGTAATGTATTTAGGCAATGTCGTCGAATACAGTGACATACACACCATTTTCAATGACCCGCAACATCCGTACACCCAATCACTCCTACGATCTATTCCCAAAGTGACCGCCACCCGTGAAAAACTGGAAGTCATTGAAGGGATGGTGCCCAGCCCCTTCCGCCGCCCGTCGGGATGCCCCTTCCACCCACGTTGCACCAAGGCCATGCCCGTATGTTCTAAAATCGAACCCAAAACCATCAGCCTTAACGAGAATCACCAAGTTCATTGTTTACTCTTTGATGACGACGTTAAAAATTCTATGCGGGGGATGGCATCATGACCGAGCAAATACCACAAAGTCAACCGGGTTCAACAGACAGCAATGGTAAACCGCTGCTGGAAGTCCATAACCTGAAAATGTATTTTCCGATTGTCAAGGGTGTTTTCGGAAAAGTCGGCGGATACGTGAAAGCTGCCGATGAGGTATCTTTCTCCATCCAGTCGGGTGAGACCCTGGGGTTGGTCGGAGAGTCTGGGTGTGGCAAAACGACCGTAGGGCGGTGTTTAGTGCGCGCCTACAAACCCACGGACGGGAGTATTATCTATCAGACCGCAGATAAAACAAGCGTTGATCTGGCTAAAGTTAACAGTCAAGAGCTTCAGATATACCGCAAAGACATCCGTATGATTTTTCAGGACCCCTATTCATCCCTCAATCCTCGCATGAATGTCTTCGAGATTATTAGTGAAGTTCTGCGGGTGAATAATCTGTGCTCGCCCAAGGATATGGAATATCAGGTAGCCAGCGTGATGAAACAATGCGGCCTGCGACCAGAATATATGCGACGGTATCCGCACGCTTTTTCTGGCGGAGAGCGCCAACGCATTGGAATTGCGCGCGCCCTAGTAACATCGCCGCGGCTGGTAGTATGCGATGAGGCCGTCTCCGGCCTGGATGTTTCGGTGCGGGCGCAAATCCTGAACCTGATGGAAGACCTGCGGCGTGACATGGACCTTACTTACCTGTTCATCTCTCACGACCTGAGCGTCATTCGCCACATCTGCGACCGCGTGGCCGTGATGTACGTCGGCAAACTGGTGGAATTAGCAGACGCCAATACGCTTTATACGAACCCCTTGCACCCCTATACCGAGTCCCTGATGTCCGCCGTGCCCATCCCCGATCCGAATGTGCGCGATCGCAAAAATCGCATTCGCCTGGAAGGCGAAGTCGCCGACCCCTCCAACCCGCCATCAGGCTGCTACTTCCACCCGCGCTGCCGCTACGCCAAAGACCGGTGCGGCACGGAAACACCCATTTTGCGCAATCTCGGCAACGACCACTTCGTCGCCTGCCATTTCGCTGAAGAATTGGCGCTCAATGGCGTCCAAATGCTCTAAACCAACTTTCATTCCAGGAATAGCTGCATTTCCACCTCAGAGACCCTGCACCTTGTGCAGGGTCTCGCTATTTAAGCACGCAGCTTCACTTGTAGACTGTGCGCACAAACGAAAATACGTCCACATTCCCCTGTTGACTATTTTCGCCCTACGTAGACAATCATCTATAACATCATTCCGAGGAAACATACATTTGAAACCTTTATGGTTAGCGTCACAATCGCCGCGCCGGCGCGAAATGATTACGTGGTTAGGGGTCCCGATACAGACCACTTCGGCAGATGTGGACGAAAGCCCCTTTGCGGATGAACCCCCGTGCGAACAAGCTGTCCGCCTGGCGCAACTCAAGGCTCAGACACTGGCAACGACACACGCAGCCTGGATTCTGGCCGCCGACACCATCGTTGACCTGGATCAAACCGCGTTGGGAAAACCGGCCTCGTCAAACGAGGCCGTGGTTATGCTGCGCCAACTGCGCAACCGCGCTCACACCGTCCATACTGGAGTAGCCCTCTACACCCCGAAAAACGGCGTCTGCCTGCGTCGCGTCACCACATCCGTCCAGATGCGTGCCTACACCGATGCCGAAATCGCTGCATACATCGCCGGCGGCGATCCTCTGGATAAAGCAGGCGCGTATGCCATCCAGCATTCCGGTTTTGCCCCAGCGGTCGCCATAGACCGCTGCTATGCCAATGTCGTGGGGCTGCCGCTCTGCGCCGTTGTGGCCCTGCTCGAAGAACAGGGACTCGCACTGGGACTTTCAATACCGGCCCTGTGCCTACGCCATTTCAATTATCGTTGTCCGGCGCCAGATAGAGGAATTCGTCTATGAAAGTTATTCGCTCTGCGCTGCTGTTTTCATTACTAATGTTAACTGCCTGCACCTCACGACTCCCCGACGATACACCTGCCGGCGCGCCGCCGCAACAGCTCGCGCCGGCCACGCTCCCACTGCCTACCCCTAACCCTGACATCCACGCCTCAGAAACACTAGGGCGCGCCTTCCTCAGCGCCTGGGAGGAAGCCGACTATGCCCAGATGTACGCCCTGCTGGCGCCCTCGTTGCGCGCGGGGCTGGCGCAAAGTGATTTTGAGCAAGCCTATCGCACGCCTTTCATCAGCACCACCGGCGTCAGCGTCACCACCGTTCCCAAAATGCTGGAACTGGACGGCGCGCAGGCCGGGATTGACTTTACCGTCACCTGGCATACGGCGCTGTTCGGCAACTTGCAGAGCGACAACCGGCTTGATCTGGTCAAGGAAAATGCCCAATGGTGGGTCAACTGGCGCAAGGACACCATCTGGCCCGGCTTAGGTGACGACCTCGCTTTTGCCGCCGAGTATCAGATTCCACCGCGCGCCAACATCTATGCCAAGAATGACGCCGGGTTAGCCGTCCCGGTCACCCTCGTTACCGTGGGCGTCGTCCCCAACCAGATCACGGACGAGCCGGCAGTGCTAACCGCGCTGGCACAAGTGCTCGGCATGACGCCGGAAACGGTTCAGGCCAGCTATGCCCAGCAGCCCAGCCATTGGTACATTCCCATTGGCGAAATCACCAACGAAGAGAGCTTGGCAAACGAGGCGCTGCTCACGCTACCGGGGATCGCGCGGCGTGATCGTGTGGGGCGACTCTATCCTCTGGATGGCGTCGGCGCTCATGTGGTAGGGTGGATTTCGTCCATCCCAGCGGAGCAGTACACCGACTATCGGCAGCGCGGCTATCGCGGCGATGAGGCCGTAGGCATCTCTGGCCTGGAAGCCTGGGGTGAGGCGATCCTGGCCGGGCGTAACGGCGGGCGGCTATACCTGGTCAACGCTGCCGGTGAATATGTGCGCGGCCTAGCCGAGCGCAAACCAGAACGCGGGCGGGCCATCCACGCCACACTCGACCGTGACCTGCAATATGCGGCGGAGCAAGCCCTGGGCGGACGACGCGGCGCCGTCGTCGCGCTCGATGTCCACACGGGCGCCATCCTCGCCCTGGTCAGCGGCCCCCACTTCGATAGCAACATCTTCGTCCGCCCGACCGATGAACTCCAACGCCAATACCTGCTCAACGATCCTAACCATCCCCTGATCAATCGCGCCACACAGGGACAGTACCCTATTGGTTCTGTCTTCAAAATCATCACACTGGCCGCGGCCCTGGAGGCCGGCGGGATGACGGCGACCAGCCCCTTCTACTGTCCTGGCTACTGGGATGGTCTGGGCGTTCCCAATCGCAAACTGTGTTGGGCCAAAGACGGTCACGGCGCTATCAACCTCAAAGACTCCCTCACAGCGTCCTGCAACGTCACATTCTACGAGATTGGACGGCTGTTGGACAACAAAGATGCAGAACTACTGCCGACGTATGGTCGCAGTTTTGGGTTCGGAGAAAAAACTGGCCTTCAGGAGTTGTCAGAAGCCGCCGGACTCATCCCCACCCCCGCTTGGAAGAAAGCTACCTACCAAATCGGTTGGGGAACCGGCGACGCGGTGAACCTGGCCATTGGGCAAGGCTATCTATTGGCGACGCCACTCCAGGTAGCGCGCGCGGTGGCCGCCGTCGCCAATGGTGGTGTGCTCTATCGTCCCTATCTGATCGAACGCATAGACGGCAATCAAGAGATTCCAGAACATATCACGTCCCCTATGAGCGTAGGACAGTTACCCATTTCACAAGAGAACCTGCGCACCATTCAGGAGGCGATGCTGGGGGTGACCACCGCGCCCCTCGGCACCGCCCACCATCGCTTCGCCGGACTCAATATCCTGGTGGCTGGGAAAACTGGCACGGCGGAACCTGCAAACGAAAATGATCTACCTCATTCGTGGTTTGCCGGCTATTACCCTGCCGAGGCCCCAGAGGTTGCCATGGCCATCGTCGTAGAAAATGCCGGGGAAGGGTCCACCGTCGCCGCGCCTATGTTCCGCCAGGTCCTGGAAATCTATTATGGGTTGCCCGTCACCCCACTGCCTGATCCGAGCACGGTCACGGAGGGGGACTAAAAAATTTACCCATCCTATGGGTTCGTAAAAATACAACTTCAGCAAATGTTCGCCACTGATCATTTGTGCACGTAATTGCACGATTGGGCCGTTTTCTATTGACGCAAACGACAAACTATGCTATAGTGACACCATTGGGCTATCCTATGCTAAAGCTCGAACGGCAAAACCTTATCTTGCAGCACCTTAAAACGGCAGGCGCACTCCATGTAAGCGACTTGGCTGCCCAGCTAAGGGTTGATCCCGTCACCATCCGCAGGGATTTGGCGGAAATGGAGAAGAAGGGGTTGCTGCACCGGGTTCACGGCGGCGCCGTTCTACGAAATATCCCCTCCCCCACCCTGCCGGGTATTGGGCTGAAAGGGCGTATTGCAGAAACGGCAGCGCGGTTTATCCCAGATCACAGCGTGGTTTTCCTCAGCCCTGGGGTCTTTACGCCAGAGCTAGTGCCATTTCTGCACAAGCATGAGCAGCTAACCATCATCACCTCCGCGCTAGATGTTGGATGGTATGTGGCGCAGCAGCAGCGCCACACCTTGCACTTGCTTGGCGGGCAGGTGAAGGCAGATTTTGGAGCCTACGGCGACCCAGCGGCGCTGCATCAAATACAGGCGGACTGGATCGTCCTTGAAGTCGCCGGACTGGACGTAGAACGCGGTATAACACACGACCACCGAGATTACGCGGAAATGGCGCGAGTGCTGTTTAATCTGGGGGCGCAAATGATTGCTCTCGCCGCGCCGGAGGTGCTGGGCCGCGCCGGAGCAGTGTTCATCGCCCCGGCCAGCGAGGTAGACATTCTCATTACGGGGCGAGAGGCCCCCAACCCAACCCTGTGGGATTTAAGCGAGTTAGGGGTAAGAATTGTGTTGGCCTGAAAGCAAATCTTTGGATTTTGGATTGAAGAATTCAATCTAAGCTTATCACATATCACACGAAAGGAGTAAGTTATGGCAAGCGTTACCTATGAACACGTATACAAGCGTTTTGGCGATGTAAACGCCGTGGCCGATTTGAGCATTGAGGTAGCCGACAAAGAGTTCCTGGTGTTCGTTGGCCCTTCCGGCTGCGGGAAAAGCACCAGCCTGCGGATGTTGGCCGGTCTGGAGGAGATCAGCGAGGGCAACATCTACATTGGTGACCGGCTCGTCAACGATGTGCCTCCCAAGGATCGTGATATCGCGATGGTTTTCCAATCCTATGCGCTCTACCCGCACATGACCGTTTATGATAATATGGCTTTCGGCCTCAAGCTGCGCAAAGTCCCCAAGCAAGAAATTGACCGGCGCGTGAAAGAAGCCGCCGGCATCCTGGGGATTGAGCATCTGTTGGATCGCAAACCAAAGCAATTGTCCGGCGGGCAGCGCCAACGTGTGGCGGTCGGGCGCGCCATCGTCCGCGAGCCAAACGTCTTCTTGATGGATGAGCCGCTTTCTAACCTGGACGCCAAGCTACGCGTGCAAGCGCGCACCGAAATATCCAAGCTCCACCTGCGCCTGGGCACCACCTTCATCTACGTGACCCACGACCAAACCGAGGCGATGACGATGGGGACGCGCATTGCAGTCCTCAAAGATGGCATCTTGCAACAGTTGGACACCCCGCAAAACCTGTATGACCGGCCGGGAAACGTCTTTGTGGCGGGTTTTATCGGCAGCCCGGCCATGAATTTCTTCGAGGCTACCCTCATCCAGGAAAATGGCATAACGTATGTAGATTGCAAAGATTTCCGTGTGGCCGTACCCGAAGATCGCGCCAGCACCTACAAACCCTACCTGGGTAAGGAAGTGGTATTTGGGATGCGCCCGGAACACATCCATGACCCGGATTTCCCGCCCCCAGGGATCACCCCTGCGTTGGTGCCGGGCAAGATTGAAGTCACCGAGTTGATGGGCAACGAAGTCCTCACTTATTTCGCCACCGACAACCACACCTTCATCGGGCGCTTTGACCCGCGCACCAAAGTGGTGATCGGCACAAGCAAATCCGCCACCTTCGATATGAGCCGGATGCACCTGTTCGACAAACAAACCGAGAAAGCCATCCGTTAACTGATTACCGTCTCGCTCTCTGCAAAACAGGCCGGCGCTATCATGCGCCGGCCTGTTTTGTAGCCTTGCCCAATGAACCGTGCCCTTCCGGCGCTTAATCGGCGGGGGGAACCGGACCGCTTTTCACCGGGAATAACGTTGCCACAGAGAGCACAAACAACATTCCATAAATCGCAAAGATTAACACGTAGCCCAGGCCTGGCACAGCAGGAGCATTTACGGTAAAGAAATCAGCCACCGGGCCGCCAATGTACGCGCCAACCGCCCCGGCCCCGGCCCCAGCGAGGTTGGAGAGACCCAGGTAGCGCCCGGCTTCGCCCGGCGGCAACAAGGCCGTGCCTAAAGCCCAACTCGCTGTATAGAAAACACCGGTCGCCAAGCCGATCAAACACCCGCCTACGTACACCAGCGTCAAATTCGTGGCAAACAGCGTGACTACTGTGCCCACCATCGCCACGAGGCCGCTGCCCATCACCAGGCGGCGCGCTCCAAAGCGGGTCGTCAACCAGCCGGCGGGCAGCGCCGACAACAACAGACACAATCCAATCCACAGCATCATACGACTGGCTGGTTCCGCCGCCGTTTCACGGGTGAATCCCAGGCGCGCTTGCAAGAAATACAAGACCGATCCGCCGAGATTCGTCACCCCACTAAGAAACGCGAGACGACTGATCACCCACCACACAAACGCCGTGCCATGATGCCGCCAGGATTTTCCCAGCGAAAGCGCAAAACAGCCCGCGACACCCGCCACAATGGTGACAGCCATGGTGACAAAGCCCAGGCTGCCCATCACTACCAGTTGCGCGCCAACAGATGTCACGCCAGATAACAGACGCCCAGTCCATTTCACCACCTCTCCCATCAGCAAAATGATGAGCGTAAAGGCGCCCGTCATCAGCAGCAAGCGCAGGAAAGGGCGCCAATCCAGTGGGGGCGGCGCGACGGTCAACGGGACCTCTGGCGTCAACAGCGTCACCAACATCGTTACCAGCAGAATAAAACTCATCACACCAAGGCCACCCCACAGATTTCCCCGGGCGATAAATGGCGCAATCGTCAAGGAAGCCAAAAGCACCGGCAGCGGAATTTCAAAGAAGGCTTTGACGCCGGAGAATATCCCGCGTTTTTCCGGCGGCGTGAGATCGGGAATCAAGCTTTGCTCCGCGCTTTGCGCCGCATTCGCCGCAATTTGCTGGCCGGCATAAACCACAAACAACGCCCAGAATCCTGTCATCCCTTCCAGGCTGGCGGTCAGTCCAATGCCGAGCACCATCAACAAGCAAACTAGCGTTCCCCAAAGGATAAAGGGACGACGACGGCCCCAGCGAGACGGGCAACGATCGGACAACATCCCCATCAACGACTGAGAGAGCAACGCCGCCATTAAAGCGCCCAGGCGCACGATGCCAAAATAGCGCCCCTGGCGCGCCTCGCCCACAAATTGCTGAACCAGGAGCGGAATCACCACCGGCGCCATCGTCTGTGTCAGAGAAGTCAGTCCCAAATAATAGATGTTAATGGTCAAATAATCATACCAGCGCAGGTTACGAGATATCACACGCACACATCCTGATAGAGTTGAAAGAGGTCAAGAATTCATACCCAATCGCCGGGCAAAACCCTTCCTGGGGAACATTGTACTCAAAGGAGAGGAGAAGACAACTGATTTGACAAGTCAACGGAATCACGTATAATGCAAACTACATGCCCCAGTGGCGGAATTGGCATACGCGGCAGGTTGAGGACCTGTGTCCATTGGACGTAGAGGTTCAAGTCCTCTCTGGGGCACTATGTTTTGTAAATAACTGGCCGAATTTCATATTTTAAAACAAAAGCCCCCGGCTAGTTCCGGGGGTTTTTGTGTTTGCACAGCAATCCCATTTCACAGCAAGTTGTTTTATTGGACTTGGATGTAGACAACGCTTAACTTTCCCCAAAGGAGGCTACCTATGGCAACCTCGCCTATTGAGATCACTAATCCGGGCGAGTTTAACCCGGGCGAGTGGATTACCACACAAGAAGCAGCAAAAATCACGGGATATACCAAGCGTAACTTAACAAAGATGGCAAAGAGTGGCAATATTCAAAGCGTAAAACGCGGGAATATGCTATTCTTCAAATTAGGTGATATCCTCCAATACGTCCAATTAATGCAGGCAATGGGCACTGCGAAACACACCCCCAAGAGCAAACGAAAGACCGACTGAAAAGTCGGTCTTTTTTTGTCTGTTTTTCTATTGACATACATCGTAAGTCATTGTACAATCAAGTTGTTCTCGATTAGGAATAACAAGCGGGTTGCCGCCCGTAAAAAAGCCAGCACAGAGGCAAGAACAATCTCAAGCCCTGCCATTGCTGGTGGGGCTTTTTTACTACGGGAGGCCCCTATGAAACCGAACCCACAGGAGGAATCAATGGAAGGATTTATGCCCATTCCCGCCGCTGCTGCTGCCGCTGGTTACTCGCCGACGATGGTGCGACATCTCGTGCGTGATAAACGCGTCGCCACGCGGCCCTTCTACGGGCGCACATTGGTCAACCTGGCCGATGTCATAGCCTACCAAGAAACCCAGACAGCGCTGGGGGCGGCGAAGCACACGCCGCGCAAGTTCCGTCCTGGGGGAATTATTTCCCAGGAAATAATTCCCCAAGAGGTCCCCGATGCGTGATCACCCGTTCCCCCGCTACCTGGCCGACCCTGGCTTGCCGATTACCCAGAACTGACACGGGAGGTACAATGACTATCAAACCCCGCTTTCCTGCCAATACCGATATGGAACAGGCCCGCAACTTCCTATCCCGCGTCCTGGGCGACCTAGGCGCGCTGAGTGATCCAGTCTTCGATGCGCGTTTTCGTAAGCTACACGCCGCGCTCAGCCAGTACAATCTCGACCTGTGGGAGATCGCCAGCCCCTTCTCGCACCGCACGCCGTCCGAGAAACGTGAAGTCCGTCGCCGCTGTGCCGCTGAAAAAGACGCGCTCCTCGGCGATCTGTGGGCGCTGGCCCAGAACGCCGGCGGGTGGTTACTGGACAATGGCGCGCCGCCCTCGGACGATCCGTTGAGCGACCTGCTCCGGCAGCGGATCACCCAGAGTCAAAGTCACCCGGACATCGCGCAGCAATATCGCGCCGCGCTAACGTTCTGGCAGGCCTTCCGTGCAGCGGCGCAACCCACGCCACCAGAGGCCGCCGTCCTGAAGGCCGCCGGGCAACTCACCTTCGCTGGAGTGTAA
>JAKQHY010000130.1 GCA_029555965.1 Chloroflexota bacterium
CGCGGATCAGCGGATCGGCGGATCAGCGAGAGGGCGGATCAGCCAATCTCCCCCTCTCCCCCTCTCCCTCTCTCCCCCTCTCCCCCTCCCCCACCCGTTTCATCTTCGCCGTCATCCGGGGCGACATGGAGGTGAACGAGACGAAGCTGGCTAACGCGGTCAAGGCGAAGTCGCTGCGGCCGGCCACGGAGGATGAAATCCGCGCGGTGGGGGCGGAGCCGGGGTACGGATCGCCGCTGGGCGTGCGCGGCGCACTGGTGGTGGTGGATGACGCGGTCGCCGCGTCGCCCAACCTCGTCGCCGGGGCCAACGAGCCGGGCTATCACCTGCGCAACGTGAATTATGGGCGCGACTACGCCGCCGACCTCATCACGGACATCGCCGCCGCCGGAGAGGGCGACGGTTGCCCGGACTGCGGCGCGCCCATGCGCACGGCGCGCGGCGTTGAGGTCGGCAACATCTTCAAGCTCGGCACGCGCTACACCGAGGCGATGAAGGCATACTTCAAGGACGAAAACGACGAGTTCAAGCCGATTGTGATGGGGTCGTATGGCATCGGCGTGGGACGGGCGCTGGCGTGCATCGCGGAAGTGCATCACGATGACCAGGGCTTGATATGGCCGATCACCGTCGCACCGTACCAGGTGCACCTGGTGGCCTTAGGGGGCAAGGAACCGCAGGTGATGGAGACCGCCGAGCGGCTCTACGCGGAGCTACAGGGGGCCGGCATTGAGGTGTTGTACGATGACCGGGGGTCCAGCCCTGGCGTCAAATTCAACGACGCCGACTTGATCGGTTTGCCGCTGCGGCTGACCATCGGCTGGCAAAAGCTCAAGGATGGGCAGGTGGAGCTAAAACGCCGGGATCGCGCCGAGCGCGTCGCCGCGCCGCTCGCCGATGTTCTTTCTACCCTCAAGGCCGCCATCGCTGAAATGGAAGCGGAGATTGCGGCGCGGGTGGCGGATGTACCGTTTATGGCCTGAAGGCCAGGATCAACTGTATGTTTGCAGGCGCGGTATACCGCGCCTGCAAACATACTTATTAACTTGCCGCTTTAGCGGCTATCTTTAGAGGAGGCAAACCAATGGACGCTTTAGAGGTCATTTTCACACGCCGCAGTATTCGGAAGTACACGCCGGAACCGGTCGCGGCAGAGGACGTGAAGGCCATCCTGGAGGCGGCGATGAACGCGCCGTCGGCGAACAACCGCCAGCCGTGGCGCTTCATCGTGGTGGACGACCGGGCGCTGCTCAACGCGATTATGGAGGTGCATCCGTATTCCAAGATGCTGGCGGAGGCGCCGCTGGCGGTGGTCGTCTGCGGCGATACAACGGTGTCGGATAAGTATTGGCAGCAGGATTGCGCGGCGGCCACGGAGAACTTGCTGCTGGCGGCGCGCGCGCTGGGCCTGGGGACGGTGTGGCTCGGCGTGTATCCCAACGAGAGCCGTGTGCCAGGGGTGATGGAACTGTTCAAGCTGCCGGCGCACATCAAGCCGCTGTGCATCATCGCCGTGGGGCATCCCGCCGAGCAGAAGGGGCGCGTGGAGCGCTACGACGGGGATAAAGTTCACACCAACGGATGGTAGGGAGTCAACAAAGGAGCACGTTTTTCGGTTTCGGAGTAGTCCGAAACCGAAAACTTTTTTAAAGACGCATCAGGAACGCACGAGGTCCAAACGCAGTTCAATCCGGCGAAATGATTCAATATAACCGACGTCCTGCAATCCCGGCAAATGGGGATCGTCCACGGGGAAATTTTCCGTCTTGGTGTCCTGTAGGGAATGGTGAGTGTGCAGCGCATGGGCCAGCGTGCGCGCCACCCGGCGCGGGTCGCCGGCCTCGGTTTGGATGACTAACCGACCCAGTTGAAAGACGGTTTTCTGATACACGAGCCACCCGTTACTGCCATCTGAAAGTTCCACTTGCAGGGCGTAGAGACTGCCGCCATTGATCAGCGATTCGTTTTCGGTCAACCAGGAGGGCCTTTCACGCCGACGCTGCAAAAATTCGATGGCCCCGTCCGACTCTAACCAGGTCACAGTATACGGTTCGACCTCGGTTTTAGGCGGGCCGGGGGGGCGGCGGAGGATGAGCAATTCGCGGTTTTCCTCAAAACCCAGTTTTTTGAACAGCCGGTGAGCCGGGACATTATTCTTGATCACGTCCAGGGTGACGTAGTCCACCCCCAGGGCCAACGAGGAATCAATGTGATGACGCATCAAACTTTCACCCGTCCCCCGGCGGCGCAACACGGGAATGACGCCCAACCGAGTCACCCAGGTGTGCCGGGGACGCACGCCCAGCATAGATAATCCCAACACTTGTCCGTCCGATACGGCCACGGCAGAGTATTCCAGGCGCACATTGTACGTATGAATGTACTCTTCCAACCTTGCCGCATTCATCGGCATGGGCACGATGTAATCCATCCGTGTCTGATTATAAATGTCTACCAGCGCTTCAATCGAAAATTCAGAGGCCAGGCGCAATTCAAGGGGGGGAAGATCGTCATCCAAAGCGTCATCCGCCGGCAGTTGAGAAACCTTCATCACGTTGGGCAAAGTCAACCGTATCGCTCCTCTTCAAACCACAAAACACTATCATCATCGGCATTATACTACAGCCCACACCCAAATGACCCACGGTGCACACAAAAAGCCGCGCTATTACAGATAAGCGCCTACTTGCATAGCAAATTCGCGTGCGCTGATCGGTTTAGAAATGTAGCCCTCACAGCCATAGGCCCGCACCATTTCGGCGGCAGTTTCTTGGGGCCACGCCGTTACTACCACCAAGGGGATGGTAGACAACAGGTTTGAACCTTTCAGTAAAGCGGCAACCGTCTGTCCATCCATGTCCGGCAGCCCCATATCCAACAAGATCAAATCAGGCATCACCGCCATCGCCGTTTGCAAACCATCCTGCGCGGCCGACTCTACCAAAACGTGATACCCGGCGTATTCCAACAAACGTTTCATCAAACGCGATTGGTGCGCGTCATCCTCCATAATCAAAATCGTTTTCATCCTCCCTCCATCCCATCAAGCTATCAGAAACTCAAGGGGGGGTACGGATCGCCATCTCCGCTCCCCCCCTTGTGTGACCTCTCGCCATTAACACATTTCGTCCGCCCAGAGGCAACTAACTCACCCCGTTAACGATTCGCTCCAAAAAAGGCATTCACTTTGGTTAACAATTCTTTCACCTGGAGGGGTTTGGAAAGATAATCATCGCACCCCGCCTGCATAAACCGTTCGCGGTCGCCCCGCATGGCCGAAGCCGTCAATGCGATCACCCAGATATGGCGAAGGGATTCGTCACTCTTAATCCGCCGGACGATTTCCAGGCCATCCATCCCCGGCAGGCTGATGTCTAACAGCACCAGTACGGGACGCTGCTGTTGGGCCATTTCCCAGCCGGCGAGGCCATCCTCGGCCAACAACACCTCATAGCCCTGCGAGCTTAACACTTTCTGCACCAGCCGGCGGTTATGATAATTATCCTCAATATATAGCAATGTTTTTTCCATCCCACTACTCCGGCAACAATGCCTCGATATGCGCCAGGAAACTACTGCGATCTAGCACCGATTTTGACCAGATCGAATCCACGTTAGACGCTATCCGCGCCCGCACATCCACGGGCAGATCGTCCCGTGAGGTGACTACAATAATGGGCACGTTCGCCGTCTCTGGGCGCATCCGCAACATGACCAATAAATTCTCGCCACTAATATCCGGTAACATCAAATCCAAAATAATCATATCCGGGGGAGCTTCATCTATCACTCGCAACCCTTCTTGGCCGGAATGCGCCTCTATCACCACAAAACGCGGTTGCGTCTCCAACAACCGCCGGATCAAGCGCGCCTCCGGTTCGTAGTCATCCACGACCAGGATTTGCAAACGCCCCTTTTGCCCAAATGTCTCCACCGGGGCGTCGAAGCCAAACGGGATGGGGACCTCTGGACCTTCATCGCCCGTTCCATGTTTGCCCCGCTCCACAATGTCCACCACCTGCGAGGCCAGTTCGCGCGCAGAGAAGCTGCCTTTCTGCAAGATGGCGGCATCATAACGTTGCAGGCGCGCGTATTCAGAGGGCTTCAAAGTTTTCGCCGATACCACCAAAACTGGCACCGCGGCCGTGCGTGGATCGGCCTTCAATTCATCCAGAATGACAAAGCCATCCATGTCGGGCATCATCAAATCCAATACGATGAGGTCAGGACGACGCTCGCGCACCAGGGCCAGGCCATTCTGCGGATCGTTGGCTTCAAAAATACGATAGGGCTTGTAATGTTGCAACAACCGCCGCATCAGGCGGCTATCTTGGGGGTTATCGTCAATAATGACGATGGTAGTAATCTGTTCGTCCAACTCTTCAAGGGCCGTGATCAGGCCTTCTGCCGGACGCACTTCCAGCGGCGCGGCGACGTCCAGGCTGAGAAGGTAGCGGTCTTCCAGCGCATACTTCTCCGCGCTAAAAGTGTGCCCGGAACAGTTGACTACCACCTGTTCGTGTGGGCGGATATATCCCTGATCGAGCAATTTTTCCAGGCCGGCAAAGGCGACACTGGCCGCTGGTTCCATGGAGAGTCCCTCCAGCCGAGCGATGTGACGCATAGCGCGGAAAGCCTCGCCATCATTTACCGCTACCATCGCCCCGCCGTTGGCATCGTTGGCGCGCTTCAAGATGGTATAGGCCATCCCAGGGTCGCCGGTAGCCAACACCGTGATTAAACTGTCAGGCTGCTCCACCGGGATAGCCTTATCCAGCCCCTTTTCCCAGGCATCCACCATGGGGGAACAGCCGGCGGTTTGTACCACCGCGATCTGAGGGATGCGTGCAATCATTCCCGCTGCATGTAACTCGGTGAAGCCCTTCAAGACCCCTAACGGGCCAATTCCGCCCGACACAGCTTGAATGTACCAATCTGGCGCCTGCCAGCCGCCATCGGGACGGCGCGGCAGTTGCTCGGCGATCTCAAAAGCGATGGTTTTCATGCTTTCTTTACAGGGGATGGATTTCGCGCCGCGATCCAGGTAAAGTCCGCGTCGCTGCGCAAAGTCGGTGGCGACTTTTTTCGCCTGGTCATAGGTGCCGGTGACTTTGATGACCTCAGCCCCATACAAGGCCAACTCGCGCATCTTCTCGGCGGGGACGCTGCTGGTGACAAACACCCACAGCCGGATGCCGGCGCGCGCGCAGTACGCCGCATAGGCGGCGCCGGCGTTGCCGGTCGAGGCCAGCACAATCTCGTCAATCCCCTGCGCCTTGAGCGCGCTCACTGCTGTCGCCGCCTGCCGATCTTTGAATGAGCCGGTGGTGTGTTGACGCTCATCTTTGATCCAAATCTGAGCATGAGCGGTCTCGCGTTCCAGACCGGCCGCGCGAATCAACGGCGTCCAGCCTTCCCCCAGACTCACCCGCGGCAGATCGGGGGGAAAGGGGAAAAGTTCTTCATAGCGCCACAAATCGTAGGAACGCTCTTTGAGCAATGCAGGCCACTGCCGCGGCAGAGCAGAGCAATCATACACGGCCTCCACCCACGCGCCGCCACAAGCCGCACATACCACTGCATACGGGTCGGGCGACATCACCTGACCACATTCTAGGCAACGCACTCCTGAAAAAAGGGATGGCATGACCGTCTTCCCTCAAGCGACTAGGCCGGGTAGTCCTTCACTGCGGTAACATCATAAGCCCGCACCAATTCTGAGCGCCCCTTCAAGTTCAAAGGCTCCACCGGGCGCGCCTCGACAATATTCTGGATTTCATTATAGGTGTATTCGTCCACGAGAATTTGCCCGGCGCGCGCATGTTCCTGGAGGCGTTTGGCTGTGTTCGGCGTGTTGCCGATCACGGTATAATCCATCAACTGTTCTGAACCGATGTTGCCCACAACCGCCTCGCCGGTACAGATTCCCACGCCTAAACCCAGTTCCTGGATGCTCGGCGTTTGCGCATACATCTCAGCAAACAATTTCTGCATCGTGCAGGCGGTGCGAATGGCCTGCTCGGAGCTATTCAGGCTCGGGATCGGCGCTCCGTAGAAAGCCATAATGGCATCGCCTAGATATTTATCT
Organism: Chloroflexota bacterium; assembly: GCA_029555965.1. Lineage (GTDB taxonomy): Bacteria > Chloroflexota > Anaerolineae > B4-G1 > SLSP01 > JAKQHY01. The sequence continues at coordinate 6,089 of JAKQHY010000130.1, forward strand.
AACGTACCGTGATTGTCAAAGATAGCGGGCACTAACACGTTAAAAATACTGTTCAAGGTTTGGGTAACATGCGCCGCTTTGTGCTGCTCCGCAAAATGCGTGAAGCCGCGAATATCCGCAAATAACACACTGACTTGGCAACTGCGCCCGCCCAGTTGCAAGTTTTGCTCCGGGTCGCTCAAGATTTCACTGGCAATCTCTTTGGAAATGTAATGCGTCAACACCCATTCCAACAAGCCATTTTTGACTTCCAGCTCATTGTGCAGTTGCTTGATGCGCAACAACGAGCGCGTGCGCGCCAGCAATTCCACGGCGTTAAACGGCTTGGTTAAAAAATCGTCAGCGCCCGCTTCCAATCCCTTGACCTTGTCCTCCATTTCTTGCAGAGCGGTCAACATCAGGATCGGAATCGCGCGGGATTCAGGTTTAGAGCGTAATTCTCGCGCAACTTGAAATCCATCCATTTCTGGCATCAACACATCCAGGATAATCAGATCGGGAGAGTGCTCTGCCACCAGCGACAGAGCCTCTTTGCCGCTGTAGGCTGAATACACCTCATAGTTCGTAGGCTTCAAGATGGATGTCACCAACTTGACGTTACGCGGGTTATCATCAACGACGACAATGCGTGGATTCTTAGTTTGTGTGTTCATACACCAACAATGTTCATTAGAATGGTTCTATTATCCCCCCAACGCCTGACACGGCAAGTCATCCCTGGGTCAAACGCTGTGAGGGAGAGCCTTCCTTCTCTAGTTCGCAATCGCGGCATTGTCTTCTTCAACCGGAATGTAAATGCTGAATTTGGTGCCCTTCCCTAACTCGCTCGTCAATGTTAGTTCCCACCCATGCATCTGCACCAGACTGCGGCTGATCGCCAATCCCAGGCCGGTGCCCTCAGCCCGGCGTGTGCTGGAGCCATCTACCTGGCGGAAACGCTCAAAAATCTTAGCCTGATCCTCCTTCGAAATTCCCATACCGGTGTCTTCTACTTCCAGGACAACCTGGCGCCCAACCTGATGCGCGCGCAGGTAAATGAAGCCCTTCTCCGTGAATTTAACGGCGTTGGAAACCAGGTTGTTGAGCACTTGTCCCAGGCGCACCCGGTCGGCCAGGATGAAGGGCAGTTCTTCGTCCGCGTCAATCACAATCTCCACGCTGGTCTTGCGCTTGTGCAACAACCCAAGGTTGTTCACCCGACTGTCCTCCAGGATGGGCAAGACATCCACCAGTTCCTTGGTGAGGGTCATGCGTCCGGCCTCAATCTTGGTCAGATCGAGGATGTCGTTAATGAGGCGCAGCAGTTGTTGACCGTTTTCAAAGATCGCCTGGACATCCTCCTCCATTTCCGGCGTCAATTCGCCGTCAATGCCCATCAACATCACCTCGGTGTAACCCAAGATGGAGTTCATCGGGGTGCGTAGTTCGTGACTCATGTTCGCCAGGAATTCGCCCTTAAGGCGGTCAATCTCCAAGACCCGGTCGTAGGAGGTGGCAGTCAGGAACGCCGCCGCGATTTGTCCGGCCAGGGTCGTGAACACGTCCATATCGCCCGTGGTGAAGCGATCCGGCTCGTCATCCTGCACGTCCAACACCCCCAACACGCGCTCGGACACCAACAGGGGCACGGCCAACTCGGCGCGCGTCGCCGGCAGGAGTGGGTTGGGCATAAAGTCCGGCACCTTGGTCACATCATTGACCAGGATAGGCTGGTGGGTGCGCGCCACCCGCGCAACCAGACTCTGCTCGCGGTCTAGCGGGATCGCATGACCCTTTTCCCGCATAATGCGCCCGGCCTCGCCGCTGCCCACCCGCAACGCCAACACCTGCGCTTCCTCATCCAGCGTATACACATGGACATGGTAAAGGTCAAACCGCTCCGCAATCAGAGGCACCACCAACTCCAACAACTCCTGCGGGTTGAGGATCGCGCCCACCTGCGTGGAGACTTCCGCCGCTGTGCGTAACTGGGTGGTGAACTGTTCACGTTCCTTCTCGATACGCAAGCGTTCCGTAATGTCTTGCGCAAAGACAAAGTAATGCGTCTGCTCGCCGAACTGTACGGAATAGACACTAATCTCGACGGGGAAGATCCGCCCATCTTTGGCGCGATGCCGGCTGGTTAGAGTAAGCGAACCGGATGACTTGATCTGCGCCGCCATCCCCTCCATCGCAGCCGCAGGGAAATCGGGATCGATGTCAAAGAGACCCATCGTTAGCAATTCTTCACGCGTATATCCTAACCTATCACAGGCTGTTTGATTGACATCGGTAAACCTGCCGTCCTCGGTAAACCAAAAGATTTCGGCGGCCGTTGCGTCTACCGAAGCTCGCGTGAGCTGCAACGCCTCCTCGGCGCGCTTGCGCTCGGTGATGTCGCGGGTGATGGACACAAAACCGGCGGGAGCGCCCTCGGCGTCTCGCAACAATGCGGAGTTCTGCTCAGCGTCGAAGAGGCCGCCATCCTTGCGCATCATCTTATATTCAGCCGTCCCACTGCGCCCGGATTCCAGCGCCTGACGGATGCCCTGCGAAGCCCGCCCCCAGTCCGTGCGCGCAAACAATTCCATCGCACTGCGCCCCAACAACTCGTCGCGGGCCGCGTAGCGGTGCAAGAGCAACGTGGCCTCGTTCATATCCTCGATTTGCCCCAGGGTGTTGGTCACCGTGATCCCTTCGGTCATGGCCTCAAAGATGGCGCGCACCCGTTCCGCCACATCCCGCTGCGCCGCCTGCGCCCGGCGTTGCTGCTCAAAGGCGCGCGCGTTCTGGAAAGCAGTGGCGATTTGTCCGACCAGGGTGCGGAACACATCCAGGTCGGACGAGGAGAAGGCGTCCACCGTGTCCGCCTGAACATCCAGAACGCCCAACACCTCGCTCCCGATCATCGCCGGGACGGCTACCTCGGATTTCGTGTTGGGCAGCAGGAGGTTGGGCAAGTAACCTTCTTCCTGGGTCACATCGTTGATCCACACAATCTCGCCGCTGCGAGCGGCCCGCACCACCAGGCTCTTCTCCCGGTTCATAGGGATTTTGAACCCCTGCTGCTTCATGATCTTGCCCACGCGCCCGTACCCGGCCCGGAGCACCAACATGTCGCCTTCCAAGCCGTAGAAGTGGACATGGTAGAGACCAAACCGCTCTTTCATCAGCGGAATGACCGTCTCAAACAACTCATCGGGATCAAGAATGGTCGTGATTTGCGCCGCGATCTGGGCGGCGGTGCTAAGCTGCGTAGTGAAGCGCGCACGTTCAGTTTCGGCCTGTTTGGCCGCGCGGATGTCACGCATGATGGTGGACATATACTGCACTTCGCCATCCGCCAGGCGATGCATCATAATGCTCTGCTCTACCGGCACCTCAACGCCATCACGACGCAGCAGGAACGTTTCACCTTTCCAATAGCCTTTTGCTATAGCTTCTGGAACGCCTTCTGTCTCGATACGCTTCACAGTATCAACCGGATGCAAATCGGAGATTTTGTAATCTTGCAGACTTTCACCGTCCGACCAGCCAAGCAAGCGATAGCCGGCAGGGTTGAGATAGGTCAACGCACCAGTTGGCGTGGCAGTGGAAACCAGATCGTTGGTGTTTTCCAGGATGGAAGCCAACCGCGTGCGCTCAAGTTCGGCGGCGCGCATCGCACTGATGTCGCGGGAAACGTTGGCAAGATACCGCAGGTTCCCCGCCGAGTCCTTAATGGAGATAATGGTCATCAAAACGGGGATTTCATGTCCATCCAACGCCCGGATGACACTCTCACCGCTCCATGTGCCTTCCTTGATCGCAGTGGGAATAATTTCGTTCACAGTGCGGGGCATCTCAGCCTCAGCGCTGATCATACCGATATTGTAGTCACGCGGGTCGGCCTCCAAAGACAGTCCTATCATCTCCCGCGCACCCCGATTGAAATAGACGCCCTGACCATCGGGGCTGGCGATCCCCACGAAGTCGCTTGTCGCCTCCAGCACAGCGCTCAGGCGGGTACGCTCCTCTTCCGCTGCCAAACGCTCAGTGATGTCACGGGCAATCGTATAGAAGCCCAACAGATTCCCGGCTTCGTCTTTGCGGCTGGCAATGAACTGCAAGACCGGGATGACACGTCCATCCTTGGCCACAATCGTAGCCTCGCCGCTCCATAGCCCATCTCGGGCGGCAACCTCCAGCGCCGCCGGCGGCAGGTTCGGTTGGAATGAAGCAATATTCAGGTCGGCATAGAACTCTTCCTCAGTGTAGCCCGTCATTCGCAATCCAGCCGGATTAACATACGTTCCCCGGCCATCGGGCAGGGCAGAACCGATAAAGTCTGGGCTGGTTTCCAGAATAAACAGTTGCTCGGCGATCCGTGCTTCCGCCCGCTTGCGCTCAGTGATGTCACGAGCAAAGGCGCAGTTGAATTCCTGGTCGCCGTATTTGAGGTAATTGACTTCAATTTCCACCGGAATAAGGCGGCCATCCTTTGCTCGATGCTGGGACTGAATCACCATGCGTTGCTTCTCTTTAAGCTCAGTCCAGTGTGGCGCCCAGGCTTCCGGCGGGAAATTGGGGTCCAGATCGGTGAAGCGCGGAATGGAGAGCAACTCCTCTCGCGTGTATCCCAACATCTGACAAGCGGTTTCATTCACATCATACAGACTGGCGTCCTGGCGCAACCAGTAGATAGCCGCCGGCCCCCGATGCACCGAGAACTGCGTCAAACTCAATTGATCGCGCAACCGCGCGGCATGGAGCGCGCTCGCTCCCTGTTCAACTAACGCGCGATACAAATAGGTGCGATGCTCATCAAAGAAGCCCGGTTCTTTGGCGGCAACGGTCAACGTTCCTACCCACTCGTCCCCTCGTATCAGAGGGAGGATCGCGAAGCTATGCACGCCCATCTGCTCTCCCAACGCCAGACTGGCGGCGTCAAAACGGGAATCGGCAAAGACTTCGTTACTGATGAGATCTTTATCCGGCGACACATGTTCGAGTAACGGGAAATCGGTCACAGAGAAGCGCATCCCGGCCTGTAACACCGGGGGAATGCCGCTCGCAAACAATTCACTGCGCACCGCATTAAAAATACGCACGCCGCCCTCTTCCTCCACCAGCGAGATCAGGACTTGGGCCTGTGGATAGAAATCCGCCACCTTCACCATGGCATCCAATACCGCCATTTCGGTTTGTGCTCCCGTCAATAGCTGATTGACCCGCAAGCGCGCATCGGTCTCCAACAAACTCCGCTGCACCGCGTCCCGCAAGCGCGCGGTGCGCAGGGCAACCGCCCCCTGATCCGCCAACGTCTGGTAAAGGTGGAGCTTGTAATCGTCAAAGTAGTCTTCCACTCCGGCAGCAACCGTCAACACACCCAGCCACTCACTCCCTACGGCCATGGGGATCAAGGCCAGGCTCACGGTACCCTGGCGGGCCACAAGCTGTTTCGCCATCGCATCTACGCGCTCATCGGTAGTCACGTTAGGGGAGACAAAGGGAACGCCCGGTTTGACCAAATGCACCATAGGCATATATTTGGCCGAGAAACGAGTGCCCAAGGGTGTGGCTGAAGCCAAGCCACTGTCGAACCCCGCTGCCCGGCTCAGAATCAGGGTCAAGTCCATTTCCTGCTGATCAATGATATTCAGCGTGACCCGCGCGTCAGAAAAAACTCCCGCTCGCTGAATCAGGATGTCCAACACCTTCTCTTCACTCAAGTTGCCGGCCAATGCCTGGCTGACGTCCAGGCGCACCTGGGTCTCGGTGAGCAAGCGTTCGATCTCGGTCTGGGCCTTCTTCTGTTCGGTGGCGTCGGCAAAGATAACGACGCCGCCCATCTGTTTGCCCTGCGGGTCCAACAACGGCCCGGCATTGATGAGCATAGGCACCACCGTGCCATCCGGCCAACGCACCCCAGCATCGGTCGCCGTATGCGTTCCCCCCTGGGTCACGGCCTTGACCAACGGCAACTGGGTATTATCGTATAGTTCACCGGTAGCCATATTGATGACGTCGTAGGCTTCAACATACGCGCCGCCCTCTTTATCCAAGACTTCCCGGCCCATCATCGCACGGCCAGTATCGTTCACCAGCAGGATGTTAAACTGTTGATCCACCGCCCAGACGCCCACCGGCAGGTTTTGGAGAATACTGTCGTACAAGGCGCGTTGGCGCTCAATTTCCTGTTGAATACGGCGTTGTTCGGTAGCATCCGCAAAAATGACCACGCCACCCACCTGCTTACCCTGCGGGTCCAGGAGTGGGCCAGAATTGATCATCTGAGGAACGACGGTGCCATCGGGCCAGCGCACCCCGGCGTCCGTCGCCGAATACGAACCGCCCTGCGTCACCGTCTTGACCAACGGCAATTGAGCATTGTCGTACAATTCGCCGGTATTCACGTTGATTACTTCATAGGACTCAACGTAGGCGCCACCATCTGCATCTTGAATCTCCCGTCCCATCATCGTGCGCCCGGCATCGTTCACCAACAGGACGTTGAACTGATTGTCTACGGCCCACACGCCCACCGGCAAATTCTGTAGGACGCCGTCATACAAGGTGCGCTGGCGCTGCACTTGCTCGAACAGTTCCGCGCTTTGGAGAACATTCGCGATCTGCGTCGCCAATGTCTGGAACACATCCAGGTCGGCAGCGGTGAAATAATTTGTCACGTCATGCTGCACATCAAAGACGCCCAGCACCTGGCCGCCGGCAATGGCCGGAACGGCCACCTCGGACTTTGTATCTGGCAACAGGGGGTTGGGCATAAAATTGGGGTTGGTCGTCACATCGTTCACTAACACGACATTTTTGGTGCGCGCGGCAGTCGCCACCAAAGAGGCTTCCCGATCCATAGGAATGTGATGGCCTTTTTCTAGCATCAACCGCCCTGGCTCGCCATAGCCCGCGCGCAAGTTCAACATGCTTGAGGCTTCGTCCAGGGTATAGATGTGGACATAGTAAAGGTTGAAGCGCTCTTTGATGAGCGGGATCACCGTTTGCAACAACTCATCGGGATCCAAAATCGCGCCCACTTGCGCCGCGATCTCCGCGGCAGTACCCAACAGGGTCGTGAAACGGTCGCTTTCTGCCTCGATCCGCTTGCGCTCGGTGATGTCGGTAAACACAGCCAGCAACGCCGTCTGGTCGGTGCGATACAGAATCGGCTTAAGCGACAGCGACAGCCAGCACGGCGCGCCATCCGCCCGCCGGGCGTAAATCTCGTAGTTCTCCAACACGTTGTTCTGCGCTATCATCAACTCAAAGGCTTTCCGGCTGTCTTCCTCGTAGTAGTAGAAATCCGGCACGGTCTTGTTCAACAAAGCTTCCGAGGTGTAGCCCAAAATTTTAGTGAACTCGGGGTTTATATATAACACAGCGTTGTCGGGCACGCTGGTAATCGCAATCCCCACCGGCACGGTCTCCAGAATCGCTCGCTGTTGCTCCGTTGCCAGGCGGAGTCCGTCTTGCGCTAACCGCTGCGCCGTGATGTCCGTATCCACGCCGCGATAGCCGAGCAGGTTTCCGGCCTCATCCAGCAGGGCCACCCCGCTCGTGACCAGGCAGACGCGCGTGCCATCTTTACGGAAGTTCCAGTTTTCCAGGTCTACAATATTTGCTTTGCGGGCGACGATGTCGCCAAACAAGGGGGCAATGCGCGTCACTTCTTCCGGGAGCATAAAGTCGAAGGGGGTCTTGCCCAGGAGTTCCTCAACCGAGTAACCCAATATCTCTTCCACCCGTCCGGAGCAATAGGTGTATTGTCCTTCAGCATTGACCTCCCACACCCAGCCGGCCGTATTCATCACAATGTCGCGGAACCGCTGCTCAGACTCGCGGATTTCGTCTTCTGCCTGCTTACGCGCGGTGATGTCCTCCACCACCGTGAGCAAGACTTCTTCCTCGGTCCCAAACGAAGTAATTTGGATGGACAACGACGCCCAGAAAGGGTCTCCGTCCAAGCGCTTGAAACGCACTTCGTAGTCGCGCAAATAACCATCCCGGCGCAGGGCGGCGATGAGGGGCAAGCGATCTTTCGGGTTTTCATAAAAGATCACCGAAGATTGTCCTTTTAAGTCTTCAAGACTGCCCCGAAAGAGTTGCGCGGTGGCGTCATTGAGGTAGAGGATCGCGCCATCTTCCATGCGGGTAACCAGCATCCCCACGGACACAACGCTGAGCAGTCGCCGCTGTTGTTCCTCGCTCTCGCGCAGGCTGGTCTCCACCGACGCGCCGCCCGAACGCGCCCGCGCCGCTTCGCCTTCCAGTTGGGCAGTCCGCTGGCGCAAACTCTCCAATTCTTCAATAAGCTGCTTCTTGGTTTTATCTAAATCGCTCATACGTTACCTCTTATGTATCAGCCGATTAAGCAGATTCAGCAGATTTTTCAATCCTAGCAACGAAGTCAGACTCTGCGTCTCTGCGGTGAATGGATAGATCATTTCCGCTCGGATACGTTGCGGCAGATGTTTACAAAACCTACCGGGTTGCCCTCAGCATCACGCAGCAACGCCGCCGTCATCTCGCCGGCAAAGGTGCTGCCGTCCTTACGCTGAAGCGTCACCGGCTGCACGCCGCTGCTCCCCGATTCCATGGCGGTCACCCACCCCACCGAAGCTTGAGAGCGATCGGCCGGGGCGATCATCTCCAAAATATTGTGATGGAGCAAGTCCTCGCGGCCGGCGTAACCCAACAAGGCAAAACTGGCCTCGTTCATGTCGGTAATCTCGCCGATCATATTGCTCACGATGACGCCGTCGCCCATCGCGTCGAACATCGCGCGGATTTGCTCCGACGAGTCGCGCAGGGCAACTTCGGCCCCCCGCTGTTGGGCAAAGTACTGGACGTTTTGGAGGGCGGTGAGCACCTGCCCCAACACCGTCTTGAATACATCCACCATCGTGGGCGTGAAGTATCCCGTCTGATCCGCCAACACATCCAGAACTCCCAGCACCCGCCCACCGACGATGAGCGGCAGCGCCACTTCAGAGCGCGCATCCAACAACAACATATTGGGGGCATAGTCAGCCTCCTGCGTCAGATCGTGCGCCACTACCACGTCTCTGATGTGCGCCGCCCGCGCCGCCAGGTCTCTGCCGCCCTTGAGGGGAATACGGTATCCCCGTTGCTTCATCATCTGCCCAGCCTGCCCGTAGCCCACCCGCAGAGTCAAAGTTTGCGTCGCCTCATCCAGGTCATAATACTGCGCGTGATAAAGATTGAAGCGTTCCTTCGTCAACTGCACCAGCGTCTCAAACAATGCATCGGCGTCCAAAATGGCGCTGATTTCCGTGGTGATTTCGGAAGCCACCCGCAGATGGACGGCGAACTGCTCCCGTTCCGCCTCGGCCTGTTTGCGCGCGGTAATATCCACCAGCGAGGACAACATGAATTGCTCGGCGCCAAACTGAATCGGCAGGATCGAAACCAACACCCATAACACCCTGCCGTCTGGACACTTGAGGCGCATCTCCTGGGACTCCACCTGACCTTGCTCCTGTAATTTATAGGTGAGGCCCTGAAGGTCTGCCGGATCTTCAAAGGTAACCGGCACCACTTTCCCCAACAAGTCTTGCGCCGACGCAACACCGATGAGTTCAGCATAGACTTGATTGGCATAGAGGATGGTCTCATTGGAAGAGCGGATTATGACCACGCCGATGGGCAACGTTTCCAGGATCATCCGCTGTCGCGCCTCACTCTCGCGGACTGCGGCCTGCGCGCGCTGCTGCTCGGTAGCGTCAATAAAGATCACCACCGCGCCGGTCTGCGTCCCATCCGGATCGAGCAACGGCGCTGCGTTAATGAGCTGAGGCACCACGGTGCCATCCGGCCAACGCACCCCGGCATCCACCGCCGTATACGTCCCCCCCTGGGTCACGGCTTTGACCAACGGCAGTTGCGTATTGTCGTAAAGCTCACCGGTATTGATGTTAATGACCTCGTAGTTCTCCACGTAGGCGCCGCCGGCCTGATCCTTGACCTCACGACCCATCATCGCCCGGCCGGCCGGGTTCACCAGCAAGGGCTTGAATTGCTGGTCCACCGCCCACACACCTACCGGCAAATTCGTGATGATGCCGTCGTAGAAGGCACGTTGGCGCGCGACCTCCTCCACGTACCGGGCATTCTGCAACGATATAGCGATCTGTCCGGTCAGGGTCAGGAAGACGTCCAGGTCGGCCTGGGTGAAATAATCTGCCTGATCGTGTTGCACATCAAAGACGCCCAACACTTTGCCGCCGGCCAGAGCCGGCACCGCCACCTCCGCTCGTGTATCCGGCAACAAGGGATTGGGCATGAAGTTGGGATTCTGCGTCACGTCATTGACCAGCACCGGTTTGCCGGTCCGCGCGGCGGTTGCCACCAGCGACGCTTCCCGGCTCAAGGGGATGCTGTGCCCGCGCTCCAACATGATACGGCCCGGCTCGCCATAACCGGCCCGCAAATGCAGCGTCTCGCCTTCTTCATCCAGCGTATACACGTGGACGTAATACAGGCCAAAACGCTCTTTGATCAACGGAATCACGGCCTGAAGTAATTCATCAGGGTCAAGAATCGCAGTCGCCTGCGCAGAAATATCCGCCGCCGTATTCAACCGTGTTGTAAAGCGCTCACGCTCCGTCTGGGCAGCGCGCATCTCACTAATATCCCGCATCACGGTTGAGATGTATTCCAATTCACCAGACGGCGATTTGTGCGCCATGATGACCTGCGAGACTGGAATTTCTGTCCCATCTACCCGCAGCAAAGCGCTTTCACCCTGCCAAAGTCCCCGCGCTATCGCCATCGGAACACCGACCTTTTCGACTGTCTCCAACACCCACGCAGGATGAACATCAGGGATAGTGTGTTTCCTGAGGTCCTCATCCGCCGGCCAGCCCACCATTTTCCGGCCGGCCTCGTTCATGTAGGTTATTCGGCCATCTGGCGTCGTTGTAGAAACCAGGTCACTGGTGCTCTCCAAAATGGCGTTCAGGCGTGCGCGTTCCGCCTCTCCTCGCATACGCGCCGTCACATCCAGGAAGCCCGCAGCCATTTCCCCCGGAGACGTTTGGAAAGCGTAGACTTCAAACGCACCCTGGATTTCACCCTGGTCATAAGCAATCTGCTGCGTCTGCCACGGCTTGCCCTCGCCGGCCGCCTCCCGATAACGGGTAGGCACCTCGGTCTGCGTCAGTGGCGGGAACGCTTCTTCTATCGTCTTCCCCACGAAAATGCTGTTATCCACCCCCAATAAGAGGTCCGCCGCCGCATTGGCGCCGGCGAAGACCAGCCGACCATCCGGCTCCAACCGATACAGGTGCATCCCCAATGGTATAGCATCGAGGATATTGCGGAGTCGCGCCGTATTTTCCGCCAACGTAGTTTCAATTAGTTTGCGTTCGGTAATGTCCTGCATGTAACCATCATAATGCGTGATCGCACCCTGCGCATCGCGCACAATGTGGGTCTGGTCATACGTCCACCGCACCTCGCCCGAAGCCGAGACCAACCGGTATTCCTGGGAGAAGGTTTGGACGCCAGACGCGCTGTACGCTTGCACTTCTTCCGCCACCCGCGCCAAATCGTCAGGATGCACAATACTGGCGTAGGGGATTTCTCCACTGATCAGTTTTTCAGGCGGATACCCCAAAATATTGGCAACGTTTGGAGAAACGTACTCTACCGGCCAGCCGGCCGCATTTTGCCAGCGGAAAATCATCACCGGCCCGGCAGCAAAAAGGGCAAAAGCGCGCTGCGTATCTTCCTCAGCCCGCTCCCGCCGCGTAATTTCAATCTTCTGCTGCGCGTTCTGCAAGGCCATCCGCGAAAGCTGCTGCGAGAACACGTACAACGCCTCGCCAACCTTCTCGAAGCGTTCCAGCGGCATCCGGGTAACTTTGTCCACCGCCTGCCGGAACGCTTCAGGATCCGCGCCCACCTGTTTCCCATACGCCAACACCCGTTCCACCTCGGCGTCGCCGGTGAGGATCTGCCCGATGAGCCAGTTCCCAATGTGCCGGTCGCCCAGGTAAATGCTCACGCCGCCATCCCACAGCCCGCCGCTTAGACACGGTTGCAGGATCGGCCCGCCCGGATGGGGTTTGCCCAGTTCCGCGTCGGACTTGTAACAGTTGGCCCGACCAAGTTCAGTTTTGCGCACCAACTGACACATTTCACAAAACTGGCTCGGTTCCGTGAAGGGCGTTCCATCAATGTCGGTAATAATTGAGGCTACGCCGGTCGCCGCCGCAAAAGCATCTTGTAGCTTTTGGAGTTCGGCCAGATCAAACACATCAGTGAATTTCAGTTCATCAATAGACAGAACTTGAGAGGCCTCTTCAACGCGCGATTCACGCTTCTTGGTCATATACACCTCCTAGAAACAAATGCGGGGAAACTTCTCATAGACCAGCATCAACCCCATTATAGGGCTAAACAGGTTGCAAACATGTAGCATTTACGTAACACATCCATCACGCTTTCTCAAGCGGGGCCAACTGTTGCACCAGTGTGACAAGGCCGGAAATTGCCACAGGTTTCTCGATGAAAAAATCAATATCAATTTCCCGGGTCAGGTAATAATACTCAGCGCTGCCGGAGACCACAATGATCTCGGTGCCCTCCTGGTGCAGCGTCGCGATTTCCTGGCGCAGGAGATTCACGCCTTGCTCCTCGCCCAAATGCACATCTGAGATAAACACCCGGTAGTGATGAGTATGCAGCAAAGTGCGCGCGGCGTCCACTGTTTCTGCCGTATGCACCGCGAAGCCAGCCTTGACCAACGCTTTCTCATAGAGGCGCAGCAGATAGACGTCGTCTTCCATTATCAAAACACATGGGGATTCTATGAGGGGAAAATCAGATCCATTTGCTGAAAATGTCATGATACCTCCCTCAAAATATAAGAGCAGTCGAGGCAAAAAGACTGCCGAGAGTAGGCAGAAACACCCACTTGAGTAAACAAGAATAACTTCAGTATAGTACGAGTCTTAAAGGTATGCAAGTCACCCCTAGTGGAAAATTCATGATTGACAAAGAAAACGATTTCTTATATAATAAGCCCTGTAGAAAACGATTTCTTAGATGCCGTCCTCCGACGGGAAAGAGAGAGAGACTATGTCCACTTCCCTAGCCGATGTTGCCAAAGCTGCCGGCGTCTCCAACGCCACCGCTTCGCGCGTCCTTGCCAACAGTGATTATCCGGTGACAGAGGAGACGCGCCAAAAGGTGCTGAAGGCCGCCGAAGCCCTGGACTACCGCCCCAATCTCATCGCGCGCGGGCTGCGCACCGAACAAACGGCCTGCGTCGGCCTGATTGTCGAAAATATCCTCAGCCCCTTTATCCCCCCCATCACGCGGGGGATCCACGATTATCTACGCCAGCATGACTACTCCGGGATCATCATCAATGCGGACTGGGACCCCGTCGCGGAGACGAAAGCGATGGCCGACCTGGCCCGCCGGCACATAGACGGCGTCATCCTGGTCGAGTCTTACACGCGCTCCTCCGACGAGGTCGCCCGGCTGATTGACAAGCCGCACATCTTTGTCCACCGCCTCTTCAATTCGTTGAACCCCTATTCGGTCGTCCCTGATGACCGCCACGGCGCGCGGCTGGCGGTGAAGCACCTCGCCGGGCTGGGTCACCAACGCATCGCGTTCATCAACGGCCCAGCAGGGTGGGACGCGACGATCAACCGGCTGGCCGGGTATCAAGATGAGCTGGCAGCCTGGAACCTTCCCTTTGATCCCACCCTGGTCATCAGGGGAGATTGGGAAGTCCAAAGCGGCTACAGCGCCGCGCAGCAATTGCTCGCGCTCCAGTCGCCGCCCACCGCGATCTTTGCCGCCAACGACTTGATGGCGTTGGGCGTCGTCTACGCGGCCCAAGGTGCCGGGTTACGGGTGCCTGAAGATGTGGCGCTCGTCGGGTACGACAACCGCGATTTCTCCGGCTTTGTGCGTCCGGCGCTCACGACGGTGCGGATGCCCTGTGAGGAAATGGGCTGGATTGCGGCGGAATCGCTGCTGCGCCTGATCAACCAGGAAGTCGCCATGATCGAGCCGGTGCTGGTCAAGGGGGAGTTGGTGACGCGGCAATCCTGCGGCGCCATCCAGGGTGAATGGCAATTTGAACCGGAACAGGGCAGCATCATCCGGCGGCAATATCAGGAAGAGGGCAACCTCACAGCGCCAGCGGCTTAGAATCTATCCGAAAATTCGTTTTGGTGCGTGATTTGCGCCTAAAGGCGCGGTTGAGGGGGTGTTTTTTCGTGGGCGGGCGCAGCCCGCCCACGAAAAAACACCCTCCGGGAAGCGGCTTCAGCCGCAAGGGCCGGCCTGGCGGCGCATCGTCGCCATCATTTTCGAATGATTCTTAGATGAGCAAAAAGCAGACATTGACGAAAGGAGGTAAGACCCAATCACAAACATCAAGATAGATTCACTGTGTCACTCCAATGAGGTAAGAGGTCTTTTTTATTAAAACTGCATGTTTACATAGGGAGGAAGAGTCATGCAAACCAAACGGATGAGTAGACGAGAATTTTTGCTCCTGGCCGGCGCTGCCAGTGGCGCAGTCGTGCTGGCCGCCTGCGGCCAGCCGACAACGCAACCGACCGCTGCCCCCACCGCCAAGCCTGGCGATACGAAGGTCGAACCGACCGCAGCGCCGCCCGCTGCGGAAAAAGTGAAAATCGAATTCCTGGGCGAACCCGGCGGCACGGAGTGGCGCGAAGAGGAAAAAGCGAAGTTTGAAGGTGAGAACTCCAACATTGAGTGGATTCAGGTAGAGCAAGCCGAAGGCGTCTCGCGGTTGGAACAGCTTTTGTCGCTGGTGGCTGCCGGCACCCCGCCCGACTGCGCCAGAGTCGAAAGCGACGTGTACCGCACCTTCTGCAAGGATAAACTGCTGCTCTCGCTCGACAATTACATCGCCAGCGACGCGGAAATGTCGAAGCCCGATTACTGGATTCAGCCGCAGGAAAAGGACCGCTGTTCCTACGAGGGGCAATGGTACGGCATCGGCGCCTGCTGGGTGGCGCCGCACTTCTATTACAACCGGAGCCTCTTCGAGGAACTGGGCGTCGAACCGCCGAGCAACGATCCGGATGAGGCCTGGGATTGGGAAAAATTCCTGGACGTCGCGCGGGAATTGACCGTGGACGCCAACGGCAAACACCCCAACGACAGCGGGTTTGACGTGGATCGGGTGGAACGCTGGGGCGTCTACTGGCCCACCTGGTGGATTCCACTGCACGCCGCCGTCCAATCCAACGGGGTGGACTGGGTAGACCCGGAAACCCAACAGATTGTGCTCGACAAACCGGAAGCGATGGAAGCGCTACAACGCATCGCCGATCTGACGTTAGTGCATCACGTCGCGCCAACCGCCGCCTCCTTCGATGCGCTGGGCATGGGCGAGGCTGAATTCCTGGAAACCAAGAAGGTCGCGTTGTACAACACCGGCTCATGGTCCGTCAACTGGCTGTGGGAAATCGAAGGCGGCCTGGGCACCGGCGTCCTCCCCAAGATGACGCGCCCGGCGACCGATATGCAGGCCCATCTGATCACCATCGTGAAGGACACCAAACACCCTGATGAAGCCTGGAAGTTGATCCGCTTCCTCTCCTTGCCGTGGTTCCAGGAGCGTTATTGCAAGAATGCCCTCTGGCTGCCCAGCCAGACCGCACTGATGACCGACACGGCCATCGCCAACTGGTGTACGCCGCCGG
The DNA here is from genome assembly GCA_029555965.1 of Chloroflexota bacterium. GTDB lineage: Bacteria > Chloroflexota > Anaerolineae > B4-G1 > SLSP01 > JAKQHY01. The sequence continues at coordinate 21,784 of JAKQHY010000130.1, forward strand.
AACACCCGGAGGGCTACGACCTCATCGTCACCGAGTACACGGCCAAGTACGGCCATTACCTCACCATGCCGGTGGGGTATGCGAAGGCCAACGAGACGGCGCTCACACCGGTCTTCGATCAAATCTGGATTGGCGACGCCAAGGTGGCGGACGTGCTACCCGCCGCGGTGGAAGAAGCCAACCGCATTATGAAAGAAGAACAGGCCCGCTAAGTAGGGGTTAAATCCTATGCCACAGAGTTCACAGAGACTACAGAGATTTCTCTGTGAACTCTGTGTTCTCTGTGGCAATCCTTGAAGGAGGTACGCTGTGAGCGCAAACACCCAACGGCTGAAGTTGCCGCTGCTCCGCACGGAAAAGGGCAGACGCACTATCACCGGGTATCTTTTCATTCTACCTTTTATCCTGGGTTTCCTGATCTGGTTCTTGCTCCCTGCCGCGGTCGCGGTCTGGTTGACGTTCTACGACTGGAACATGATCCGCGACCCCATTTTCATCGGCCTGGAGAACTTTAAGGAGATTTTCCGGGACAAGTTGTTCTTGCAATCGCTGAAGGTCACGGCTTACTATACCCTGGTTTCGGTGCCGGTAAGTCTGGTATTGAGCTTCCTGGTTGCCATGCTATTGAACAGCAAAGTGCGCGGCATCTCAGTCTTCCGCACCATCTTCTACATCCCCAGCATCGTGCCGGCCGTCGCCAACGCCGTGTTGTGGAACTTCGTCTTCAACACCGAGTTTGGCCTGATCAACATGGTCTTGCGCGCGTTGGGCCTGCCAAAGGTGATGTGGCTTCAGAAGCCGGAGTGGGCCATGCCAGCCCTGATCCTGATGAGCTTGTGGGGACTGGGCGGCGGTGTGGTGATCTATCTCGCCGGGTTGCAGGGAATTCCCGAAACGCTGTATGAAGCCGCTGAGATTGACGGCGCCGGGCGCTGGGCCAAGTTGCGATACGTGACCGTGCCGCTCATTTCGCCGGTGATGTTTTTCAACCTAATTATGGGGATCATCGGCTCCTTCCAGGTGTTTACGGCCGGCTTCTTGATCACCGCCGGCGGGCCGCAAAATGCCACCCTGTTCTACGTCCTCTACACCTACCGCACCGGCATCCAGTATTTCGATATGGGCTACGCAGCCGTGCTGGCGTGGATTCTGTTTTTCATTATTCTCGGTTTGACCCTGTTCGTCTTCAAGTATGTGGGACGGCTGGTCCACTATGAAACCATATAAAAATTCTCACATGGATGGACCGGATGGACAAGATTTTTAGTCTATATCCTGTGTATCCTGCCTATCCATGTTATTTTCAGAGGAATTCGTCATTACCCTGCGGTTCACCAGCGGTTGGATGAAAATTTTCACCGCAGAGACGCAGAGATCGCAGAGATTTTCTTTTTTTCTCTGTGTTCTCTGTGCCCTCTGTGGCTATTTTTAAGGGAGAGCAAGATGACCGAGCTAAGTAGCGTTTCCATCATTCCGGTATCCAAACCTGGGAAAAAGCTGATCGGCGAACGCCTGTGGCGCGCCTTTATCTGGGCGTTGCTGGTATTCGGCGCAGCCGTGATGATCCTGCCTTTCTTGTGGCTGCTCACCAGCTCCCTCAAGACACAACTGGCGATCTTCCGCTATCCGCCCCAGTGGATTCCTAACCCAGTCCGTTTTCAGAACTACGTCGAGGCCTGGACGACCAAGCCGTTTGGCGTCTACCTCCGCAACACGGCGCTGATCCTCATCCTCAACGAAATTGCCATTGTGGGCACCTCGTCGTTGTGCGCCTATGGGTTCGCCCGCATCGAGTTTCCGGGCAAGAACTTCTGGTTTGGCGTACTATTGTCTACGATGATGCTGCCCGGTATTGTCCTGATGATCCCGACCTTTGTGATCTTCAGCCGTCTGCATTGGGTCAACACCTACTACCCGCTGATTATCCCGGCGTTTTTTGGCGGCGGCGCGTTCAACATCTTCCTCCTGCGCCAATTCTTCCGCACCCTGCCGGAAGAGCTAACCGACGCGGCGCGTATAGACGGATGCAGCGAGTTCGGCATCTTTTGGCGCATCATGATGCCCCTGGCGAAGCCTGCCCTGGCCACGGTGGCCGTCTTCACCTTCATCGGCACGTGGAACGACTACATGGGACCGCTGCTGTACCTCTCCAAAGACCCCAACAAATACACCGTCGCCCTGGGCCTGGCGACTTTCCGCAGCGCATTCCTGGGACGCACCCGCTGGGACTTGCTCATGGCCGCCTCGACCATGATGATCATGCCCATTATCGTCATCTACTTCCTGGCCCAACGCTACTTCATCCAGGGCATCGCCGTCAGCGGCTTGAAAGGGTAGCCTTCTATCAGAAATCAGTAATGAGAAATCAGAAATAAGTAAGAGATACTCATTACTCATTACCCATTTCTCATTACCCATTACTAATTTCCAGTTTCCAATTTCCAATTCCCAAAGGAGACATTCACCATGCAAACCATCTTTCGCCCGGTTCCGGCGCGCACCGTTAAATTGTTGCCCAGCCTGTTCCAACAGCGCGCCGAATTGAACTACGCTTACGTGATGAGCCTGCAAAACCAAAACTTGCTTCAGAACTATTACCTCGAAGCCGGCCTGTGGAGCGCGCGCAATCGCCCGGAGGACATTCACTGGGGCTGGGAAGCCCCCACCTGCCAGTTGCGTGGGCACTTTCTCGGCCACTGGCTGTCGGCGGCGGCCCGCCTCTACGCCAACACCGGCGACGCCCAGGTGAAAGCGAAAGCTGACTTCATCGTTGCCGAGCTGGCCCGCTGCCAGCAGGAAAACGGCGGCGGCTGGGCCGGCTCGATCCCGGAGAAGTATCTGGACTGGATCGCCCACGGCAAATCGGTGTGGGCGCCGCAATACACTGTCCACAAAACCCTCATGGGCCTCTACGAGATGGCGGCCTACGCCGGGAATGAACAAGCTCTTGATGTTCTCAGTCAATGGGCCGACTGGTTCTATCGCTGGACGGCGCAGTTCTCCCGCGACGAACTGGACGACATCCTGGACGTGGAGACCGGCGGGATGCTGGAAGTCTGGGCCGATCTTTACGGTCTGACCGGCAAGGCGGAGCACCTGGAGTTGCTACACCGCTACGACCGCCCACGCCTCTTCGCGCGGCTGCTGGCCGGCGAAGACCCGCTGACCAACCGCCACGCCAACACCACCATCCCCGAAGCGCACGGCGCCGCCCGCGCCTACGAAGTCACCGGCGACCAACGCTGGCGCGACATCGCCGAAGCCTACTGGCGCTCCGCCGTCACCGAGCGGGGCGTCTTCTGCACCGGCAGCGAGACCACCGGCGAAGTCTGGAATCCGCCCTTCGCGTTCGCCGCCCGCCTCGGCGACAAAAACCAGGAGCACTGCGTCGTCTACAACATGATGCGCCTGGCCGATTACCTGCTGCGATGGACGGGCGACGTGGCCTACGCCGATTACTGGGAGCGCAACCTCTACAACGGCATCCTGGCCCAGCAGAACCCCGAAACGGGCATGGTGGCGTACTTCCTGCCCCTCCAGGCCGGTTCGGTCAAAGTGTGGGGCACGCCCACCCACGATTTCTGGTGCTGCCACGGCTCGCTGGTGCAAGCGCACACGATCTACGGCAACCACACGTACTACGAAAACGACGCCGGGCTGGTGGTCAGCCAGTACATCCCCACGGAACTGGCCTGGCAATGGGAGGGCGCGCCGGTGACGATCAGGCAGACCTTCGACACCGAAGCCTGTATGCCCGGCCCGCGCACCCCGGACGGCGAGACGCACCGGCCCAACCGCTGGTCGGTCGAGTTCGCCATCCGCAGCGAGCGTCCAGCGACGTTTGCCTTGCAGGTGCGCGTCCCGTGGTGGACGGTTGGCGAGGCGCGGGTTTGGGTTAATGGCGAAGCGCAGACCATCCCGGCGTCTCCGTCCAGCTTCCTGAGTCTCCGGCGGACGTGGCAGGGCAGCGACAAGGTGCGCGTTGAGTTCCCCAAGGCCCTGTGGAGCAGCCCCATCCCCGACGAGCCGGACACCGTCGCCTTCATGGATGGCCCCGTCGTCCTGGCGGGCCTGTGCGACGAAGAGCGCGTGCTGGTCGGTGACAAAAACGCCCCTGAAACGATCCTCACGCCCCACAACGAGCGCGAGTGGTGGTTCTGGCGTCCGGGCTACCGGGCGCGTGGCCAGGAACGCGGCCTGCGCTTCGTCCCCCTGTACGAAGTCCAGGACGAGCGCTACACCCTCTACTTCCCGGTGCGTTCTAACGTGTGAACGTTTGAACGTTCAAACGTTCGTATGAGTGATACTATGACTTTACCCACCCACCCTATTTCACGTTGGCAAACGGATTTCCCGGCGGAAGAGTTTGTCGTCCGGCGGGAAAAACTCTTCGACGCCATCGGCGGCGCGTATGCCCTGCTGCAAAGCGCGCCCGCGCCGCGCGGCTACGTGGTCTTTCGTCAGACCAACGAGTTCTTCTATGGCTGCGGCCTGGAGACGCCCCAGGCGTACCTCCTGCTCAACGGCGCGGCGCGCACCGCCACGCTCTACCTGCCCGAACGGGGCCGGGCGCAACTCGGCGAGGGCGCGCCGCCGGGACTGGAAGACGCCGACCTGGTGAAATCGCTCACCGGCGTGGATGCCGTCTGCCCGCGCGAGGCGCTCTCCGAACATCTGGCCGAGGCGCGGGTGATCTACACGCCCCACGCGCCCGCCGAACTGCGCGCCGAAACGCGCCACGACCTGCTCTGGGCCAACCAGATGGGCGCGCGCGACCCGTGGGACGGCCAACCGGCGCGGGAACAGCGCCTCATCGCGCTCCTGCGCTCGCGCTTCCCCCGCGTGGAAGTGCGTGACCTGACGCCGATCCTTGACGAGATGCGCTCGGTCAAGAGTCCGCGCGAAGTCGCCGTGATGCGGCGCGCGGGCCGGCTCTGCGCGCAGGCCGTCCGTGAAGCGATGCGCGTCACGCGGCCCGGCGTCGTCGAGGGCCAGCTTGGCGCGCTGGCAAACTACATCTACGCCGTCAACGGCGCGCAGGGCGAGGGCTACCGCCCCATCATCGGCGGCGGTGAGAACATCTGGCACGTCCACTACTTCCTCAACCACTGCCCCTTGCAGGCTGGCGACCTCGTG